>JALNXV010000238.1 GCA_023230175.1 Candidatus Cloacimonadota bacterium | reverse complement strand
TCTACATTGATGCAGGGTACTTCAACCAGTGGCTTGAGACTCCCAGTGAGCCGAACAAGTTCTATCGGATGCACAATGGCATCATGGTACGCCCAGGAATAGGCACGATTCTATGGACAGGTGAGCTGTTCCAGCTGGAAATAGGAATCTCATATCAGTTCACTCTTCTTCCGGCATACACTGATTACAATGGAGCAGTGATTACCTTCAGGCTGTTCTGATCCCGGCTCAAAAACTCCATTATGCGGTAACTGAAACCCAAAGAGGTTTCCATTAGTGAAAAAGTCAAATGGCTTCTCGATTGGTGTATGAACATTAATCGGCGGGTTAACTAAATTGAAACGATTATTCTCACCCAACTCAACAATGGTATGTTATAATGCATCCGTGATTCGAAAGAGAAGTAGTTTACAGTTATTAGGAATAACTGTTCTTTTTCTGTTTGCCTCTTGTGTTACTAACCCTGCGTTTACTCAAGGTGCAATGGTGTCTGAAACTGTGAATTCCAATCCGGAAAACAGGGATCAAGTTAGTCTGATCAACACAGAAGATGGTCAGGTAGTAGAATATGCTGATCAAGTGATAATTGCTGATAATGAATCAAGTGGTATTTCTTCAGATAATGATAGTGCACTAAAGGCAGAAGAGCTGGCGGTAGCGCAAGAAACAGACCCATCTGTGACGACCGTAATTGGAAATGATACAACACCAGTAGATCAAATCCCTGATTCTGAAGACACTTCTACGGCCTATGCAACAAGCAATTCAGTTTCTGAACATGATGGAACTGAGACAGACGATGTGAAAGCAGTGCAAATAACAGATTCTTCTGTGACGGCCGTAATTGGGAATGAGGCAACACCAGTAGAGCAAATTTCTGATTCTGAAGACACTTCTACGGCCTATGCAACAAGTGATTCAGTTTCTTCTGAGACGTCTGAGATTGAGTCTGTTTCAACTATTGGAGAGTTGTTTTTTAATCCTGAAATGATTGTTGCTTCGGAAAACAACCAAAAAACGGCAGAAGACCAAAAGCCTTCTGATTTAGGAGAGTTAGCGATTGATAATAAAGTCCCTCCTGCTGTTTCTATAAACGAGGAAGAAGCTCAATTCTCTACAAACGATAATAAAACAAATGTATTGGCATCCCCCGCAGAAATATCCGACATTGATTCTATGTCCTCAATTGGAGTTATTCAGGGTGAAGAAGAAAATAATTTGTTAACTGGATCCACGGATGAGTCCGCTTCTGTCACTGTTGAAGATTCATCTACTCATGGGGAAAAACAGAGCCATCAATTTCTGCTATGGCTTATTGCTGCCTTACTGACAGCCTTTGTAATTCTCTTCGCCGTAGTTCTCATAGTCAAAAAAAGAAGAAAAATTACTTCATCTTCTGATGCTGCTTTTGAAAAGAGCAAAACTGAAGAGTTGGTTCCCGAGTCAGAGACTACCTTAATACCATTATCGTTTCCATATGAACAGAATGATGGTTCTACTATATTGAAAGTTTTGGCTTCTATTTGTTTTCAAGAGAAAATTGCTTCCTGCTCTGTCAGATTCGAAAAAGAAAATGATGCTGATTTTGTATTAAATGAAACGCTTGTCTTTTATTCAGATGAAAGCGAAAAGGTACTTTGCATATCTCAATTCCTGAAGAAAATTGAAGACAGGGTTGTTGAAGAATATACAAAACATCTTCTGAGTTCCTTATTCCAATCTCTTGATTGGACTTTTCGAATCGAATGTGCCTCTGAAGATGTCACAGCAATCAAGGTTGCTTTTGTTCTGAAGAGCTTTACAAATGATAGCAGTGTGTTCTTTTCTTCATATGAGAAAGTATGCCACGAGTTGAATGAATATGATTTTTCAAGACTGATTTTTGTTGAGAGGGTTGATGATGGAAGATAAAAACTTCAAATCAGATAAGGAGGTGAATTGCCTGAATGCCAATGAAAGCGTGCAAGAAGTTCCGAACGTTTCGCTTGATAAAGAAGTGCAAGGACAATTGAATTTCGAAGGCACCCCGGATGCTACTGTTTTACAGACGGTTACTCTATCAACAGACAAAATATGTTATTCTCAATTTCGAGCAAGAATTGGAATGCAGGGTTCAATCTGGCTTTCAAATCAAAATGAAGAACTGATTGGAGGCACGCTCAGCATCTTTTCCAAGCCAGTTCCTTATTTCAGACCTTTGACATTGACTATTCCAAAGTTCAAAGGAGATAAGTATATTACTCAAGCACTCGAGTTGGATCCAGTAACATTGTCACGTATTTCCGAGGAAGTTGAAGCATCTGTTATTGTATGCTTTACAAGTGATGATGGAAAAATAAAGAATAACCAAATATCAAAAGTTATTACAGTGTTTCCTTACAATCATTGGAGTGGAAATGAAAAGGAATTAGCCGTTTTTGTTACCCCAAATGCAGAGGAAGTTGGAAAACTATCATATCTTGTTAGTCAGAAGATGCAGAAAAGGGGCGATTCCCCAGAACTTGATGGTTATTCAAAAGGAGATCCCAAACGTATTGAATGCTTTTGCGCTTCCGTTTATGACACATTACTCGATTTGAAGATAACTTACTCCTTACCGCCAAAAAACTTCACAGGAGAGGGGCAGAATATCAGGATGGTGGATTCTGTTGTGTCATCGCACATTGCGACATGCATTGACAGCACATTGCTGTTTGCTTCCATATTAGAAGCAATTCATCTTAATCCTTTTGTTGTACTTGTTCCAGGACATGCTTTTGTAGGTTGTTGGCTTCGTGATGAGAATTTGGATTCACCAACTTCAAATGACAGTTCGATCCTGGTAAGCAGGTTGATTGGAAACAAAAGGTCAATTTGTCTCATCGAGACTACATTGATAACCAGTTCTACTAGTTTCGCTTTTGCCTGCAAATCAGCTGAAGAAGAAGCAGAGAAGAGCAAGGGACAACTTACCATTGTAGATATTGAAAACTGCCGGAATCTGAATATTCTGCCAATACAGATGGACAGGTATTCGGAGAAGGGGAAAGTTGAACTCTATGAGGATACAGACCATATGTCAAAACTGGAGTTAGATTCCAATGACTATGGGCCTGAAAACGATGTTTCACTTGTTTTTGAGAAAGAAACTGACAAGATAGTGTATTGGAGCAAGAAACTGCTTGATCTGAGTACAAGAAACGTTCTAATCAATTTAAACCCAAAAAGAAAAAAAACTATTACTTTCCTGAATAACAACCCTGCAACACTTGAAGACAAACTTTTCCTGAATACTGAGTTTTCTTTCATGCCGAGTCCTTTGGAAAACCCAATACAGAATTTTAATGTTGTCCCGCTGACGGAAGAAGGGACAAAGACTCTGATTACCAAAGCTTTTGAGAATAATACTCTGATTGTAAACCATGATGAAAATGATTTGTTGAAGCGGCTGAAGGAAATAATGTATCAAGCTAATTCTGATTTAAATGAAACCGGTGCCAACACACTGTTTCTAGGGATTGGCTTGCTTAACTGGTACGAGAAGAAGATCAGTCGTTTTGCGCCAATTATCTTGATGCCAGTTGAATTGGTTCGTGTTTCATCAAAGAACTACAAGCTAAGAAAAAGGGATGAAGACTGCATCTTGAACTATTCAATTGTGGAAAAGCTTAAGCAGGATTATCAAGTAAATATTCCATACAATAATCAAAACCTTCCAACAGACGATTCGGGTCTGGACATCAATAAAGTTCTATTAACATTCAGGAAGTGTATAGAAAAGATTCCGAATTGGGTTGTCATTCCATATTCTGTCCTTGGCGTTTTCTCTTTTTCTCAGTTTATTATCTATAATGATCTTCTATCACGCAGAGACGTGCTAGAAAAGCACAAAATCACATCATCATTGATTAAGAATCACCTCGAATTTGAATATACACCAATTCCAGAGATATCTGATGATGACATCAAGTCCATGGTATTGCCCGTTTCCTGTGATGAATCACAGCTTAGAGCGGTGAAAGCTGCAAAGGAAGGTTGCAGTTTTGTCCTGCAAGGACCTCCTGGAACAGGGAAATCTCAGACGATTACATCAATAATTGCGGATTGTTTGGCTTCTGACAAAAAAGTCTTATTCGTGGCTGAGAAAAAGGCTGCTCTTGATGTTGTTCAACGAAACCTGAACCAGATAGGTCTGAAGGAATTTGTTCTTGAACTTCATTCAACGAAAGCAACTAAAGAACACGTTGTCGCACAGTTTGAGGAAGCTTTGCATGATGACCACAAGGCCAGCATTACTTCATATTCTCAGCTTGTCGCAGATATTTCTGACAGACGTTCCAAGCTTAACCAGATTGTTAATGAAATCAACAAAGAACGTGTAAATGGTCTTTCTCTTTATGACTTGATTTCTAGAATGGTTGCTGCTGAGGAAAAGAGCAACCGACAGTTGTTAATTGATCCAGAGCTTGCTGCAACGATTTCGGAAATAGAACGAAACAACATTGTTGAAAAGCTTCAATATTACTCAAAAGAAGTATCACGTTTTGCTCCAATGAGTGAGAACTCCTGTGGGAAGTTGTACTTGATGATTGGTGGAGACAAGGATTTGAATTCAGTGAAGAAAGAGGTAATGGCTTTCCTCAAAACTGAAGAACTGAAAAAACAGCAAGAGAATTACTTGGTTTCGAATTATCCGTTCTTACGGCCAACTTTTTTGGCTTCGGAAGCCGAGGTTATTAAAAAGTTGTCACTGCTTAAAGATTGCCTGTCTTCCATTCAAGCGCTCAATGTTCCTGTTTATTTCCTAAACTGCAATCAAAAACTCATTCTCCCGAAGATGCTGAAATATGCGGAAGCTCAGGAAACTGAAAGAATTGAGAAGCAAAAAATACCTGTGAAGTTTGATGAAGAAATTTTCGATTACACGGTAATCAAGGAACTTCAAAGGCAATTGCGTGAAATGCTTCAGGCTGGTTTTTTCCAGAAGACTTCAATTCAAAACAAGATACTTCATTCTTTACAGAGTTATTCTTCAGAAAAAATAGCAAAAGATCAAATAGCTTCACTGGTGAATAGTCTTGTCTCTTCGATGAATTCTGTTCAAGAGAAAAAGAAAGCAATGGAAGGTCTCCCTTATGACGTATTATGCCTTTTGAATTCAGATAGCTTAACGGAATCTTCCATTGGATCCCTATGTTCTAAATTAGCTTCTTTGGATAAGCAGATGAATTCAATATCTGCAACACTTCCTGATTTGACATCTGCTTCAGTAATGTTGCTTGTGAAGGAGCCTGAGATTGTTGATAAGCTTTCAAAGGTTGTCGATTTATTAGAAAAAAGGCAGCAATTCAATGATAGACAATTACTCTCCCAAGGCACTCCAAAGCTGAATGAGATATGCATGGCTTTGAATGAGGCTGACGCTTCTGATTATCAGGCATACTGCCAATTGATGACTCATAGGCAAGAATTAATTGAGTCAACTAAAGCCATCGAGTTTATTACTGCCATTGATGAAAAAAAACTTTCAACAAAAGAAATAGCTGATGATTTTGAACTGGCATATTATCGAACTCTTGTAAAGAAAATAATCTGCGAGTCTAAGGTCCTTGATTTTTTTGATAACGAAATAAACAGAATTCAGATAGAAAAATACCAAAAGTGTGAAAAGGATTATACTGTTACTGCAAGACAGGAATTATTGAATCATCTTGAGAAGAACAAACCTGATTCTAGTGCCAATATCAACCAGATTGCACAAATTAAGAGAATTATTGCCACCAGAGGCAAGGGGCTTTCGATTCGTGACTTCTTCAAGAAAATACCTGATTTCTATTTCCGGTTTTTTCCGTGTTTTTTGATGAG
>JALNXV010000237.1 GCA_023230175.1 Candidatus Cloacimonadota bacterium | reverse complement strand
AAATGGACGAGTTACATTGTTAAAAGATGAAACCTTTTATGCCGGTAGAAGAAATATGTTTACTCAGGTAGATTTTAAAAATGTGGCTAAATCAAGCAATAAAGCTATTATGACTCTTGATTTACAAGGAGCGATAGGCGGGCTTTCGACATGGGATGTAGGGGCAGCTATCTATATTGTTGATAAAGATAGCACTATGTATGAAATTTGTAGGTATATAACTCCATATAATAGGGCATATACTTGGAAGATTGATGTTACTGATTATTTAATGCTTTTTAATGACATACAAACTATTTATGCCAAGGTTGATACTTGGGAAACAGTTACAGACAATCCTCTTGCCCAAAAAGGATGGAAGGTTAATGCTTACATAGATTTTTATAGCGGAAATGAAAAGTATATAGCCTTTGATATTAATAATATATGGTCCGGATTTTTTGAGTATGGTAACCCGAATAAACCCTTAAAAGATTATCTTACAGAATATAGAACTAAGATACCTAAAAACACAAAAAAAGCAAAGTTAAAAGTTATTGTTACAGGGCATGGGATGTCTCCAAATGATGATAATGCCGGAGAGTTTAGACCATCTAATCGTATAATAACCGCTAATGATTTATCTTTTGAAAATCTTCTATGGAAGGAAGATTGTTATTTAAATCCTTGCAGACCTCAAGACGGCACATGGAAATTTGATCGAGCAGGTTGGGCGCCCGGTGACGTTGTTAAGGCATGGGAGATAGACTTGACTGAATTGATTTCAGATAAGGAACTCATCTTAAATTATTTTCCTGATGATTATGTAAATACCAATATTGGAGAACATTTTGCTCCTCATCACTGGATTGAAGCTCAATTAATCTTTTATAAATAGATATTAAGGTGATGATTTTGTAGAGACTTTCGATTTGAAGGTCTCTACTTTTTGTTTTGTTGCATTTAGATAGACAGTTAAGAAATAAATGAATGAAAATTTAAAACATAATAAAAATTACTTGCAAAAATTTACTTATAAATAAAAATGGAATAAGATTCTTTCATTAGGAGTATATATGGAAACAGAAAAAGAAAATTTAATAGAGAATGAAGTAACTAATTTTATTAGAAATATCATTAATAATGATTTAGCAAATGGTAAACATTCAAAAATTATCACAAGATTTCCCCCTGAACCAAACGGTTATTTGCATATAGGGCATGCTAAATCAATTTGCTTGAATTTTGGGATAGCAAGAGATTATAATGGAGTTTGTCATTTAAGATTTGATGATACAAACCCTATCGCTGAAGATGTCGAATATATAGAATCTATCAAAGAAGATGTCAAGTGGTTAGGTTTTGATTGGGGTGATAAACTTTTCTTTGCTTCAGATTATTATGATAAATTGTATGAATATGCTGAAATTCTGATAAAAGATGGCAAGGCTTATGTTTGTGATCTCTCTCAAGAAGAAATGAGACAAAGCAGAGGTACTCTAACTGAACCAGGTGTGAATAGCCCTTACAGAAACAGAACTATTGAAGAAAACCTTGAATTATTTCACAGAATGAAACAAGGAGAATTTAATGACGGGGCTAAATCACTCAGAGCAAAAATAGATATGGCTTCACCAAATATCAATATGAGAGATCCTGTAATCTACCGTATTAAAAAAGTTCAGCATCATAGAACAGGAGACACTTGGTGTATTTATCCAATGTATGATTATACTCATTGTATTTCTGACGCATTAGAAGGGATTACACATTCTATTTGTACTTTGGAATTTGAAGACCACAGACCTCTTTATGACTGGTATTTAGATCAGTTACCTGTTCCTTGTCATCCTCAACAAATTGAATTTGCTCGCTTAAATTTAACCTATACAGTAATGAGCAAGAGATGGTTGCTTAATTTAGTAAAAAATAATTTTGTCAAAGGGTGGGATGACCCTCGTATGCCTACTATTGCAGGGATGAGAAGAAGAGGGTTTACTCCGGAATCTATTAGAAATTTTGCCGAAAAAATTGGAGTAGCTAAAGCCGGTAGTGTAGTCGATTATAGTTTATTACAATTTTGTTTGAGAGAAGATTTAAATATAAAAGCAAAACGTGTAATGGTTGTTTTAGATCCTCTTGAAGTAATTATAGAAAACTACCCTGATGGGAAAGTTGAATATCTTGAAGCTGAAAACAATCCTGAAGATAGTTCTGCAGGTAATAGAAGCATACCTTTTTCAAAAAGATTGTTTATTGAAAAAGAAGATTTTAAGGAAGATGCCAATAAAAAATGGTATAGATTTACTCTCGGTGCTGAAGTTCGATTAAAACATGCTTATTATGTTACCTGTAAAGAAGTTATTAAAAATGAAAACGGTGAAGTTATTAAGCTTATATGTACTTATGACTCTGATTCAAGAGGCGGTTGGACTAATGACGGCAGAAAGGTAAAAGGTACTTCTCACTGGGTTTCAGCTGAGCATTGTGTTAAAACTGAAGTAAGATTATATGAACAGCTTTTTAATGATAGCGACCCTATGAATGTCCCTGAAGGTAAAAATTATACCGATAATCTTAATCTTGATTCATTAAAAGTTTTGAGTGATTGTTATGCTGAACCAAGTTTAAAAGATGCAAGTCCCGGAGAAAAATTTCAATTTTTAAGACAAGGTTATTTTGTTGCAGATTATGATTTTACTAAAGATAATCCTGTGTTTAATAGAATAACAACCTTAAAAGATTCTTGGGCAAAATTAGAAAAGAAATTAAATCAATAAAGATAAAAATAAGGAGTTTGTAACTGATGAAAAGATTGATGCTTGTATTGCTTTTAATCATTGCAACTATCATAAATATATATAGTCTAGAAGATTTTGAAAAAGAAGAAATAATAGAAAATACCCTTGAGATAGAATGGCAAAAACCTGAACCATATATTGAGGATATTTTTAATCGTGAATATCAGCCTTCAATTTCCTTTTTGGATAAATTAAACAAAAAGATATTGCATCAACGCTCAGTTTATATTCCGCTAGAATGGCTCGCAGAACCCATAATAAGATATGCAGGATTAGATATTTATGAAAAAAGTAGAGCAAGAACACGTTCAAGTTATTTAACTTCTTTTCATATTGCAGATTACGATTCAGAAAGCTATACTCGTATAGCCTTACCTGAAGACAGTGCCTTTGGTCACGAAATAGCATCTTATGACCAATCAGCCTTTGTACTCTTTGAATATAAATACGATAAAGTTCGATTGTGGTATGTTAATTCTCAAAGTTTAGAGACAAAACTTTTACTTGATGGAGGAATAACTCAAACCTTAAGTAATACGTTAAAATGGTTCCCTGACAATGAAAATATTCTAATTAGTATGATTCCTGAAGACCTTTCTAAGCCTGAACCAAAATCAAATATTCCGACAGGTCCGATTGTAATGGAAACTTCCGGTAATGTATCGCAAAATAGAACATCCCAAAACCTATTACAAAATGCTTACGAAGAAGATCTATTCGAGTATTATGCTAGTAGTCAATTAGCTATTATTAATTCTAAAACAGGTGATATTAGAAAAATATCTTTACCGGGTATTATTTCTTATGCAGATATTTCTCCGGACGGTAGATATATCTTGATTAAAGAATATAAAAGACCTTTTTCCGGTAAAGTGTCTTATTATCGTTTCCCTTGTGCTTGGTATGTATATGATTTAAAAGAAGATAAAAGGATATACCTCCATAGCCAAGACCTTTCTGCTTTCTTAAAAGCAGGGTGGGTACAAACCGATAAAAGATGGTTTAGTTGGCATCCGTTTTATGATGCATCACTTATGTATTTAAAAACCTTGGATGACGGTAATCCTGAAATCACCGGAGAATATAAAGATGAACTCAGAATAGTTGATTATCCTTTCAACAACGATGGTGAACTGTTACTAAAAATAAAAAATCGTTTTCGAAATATAGAGTTGGCATCAAAAAATATCTTTATCTATGAAGAATATAATTGGAAATTAAACACTATTAAAGCTACTTTACAAAATAAAAAGACAACTCATACGCTATGGGAAAGACATAGAAGAGATATATATGATCATCCCGGTGAACCTGTTACTTATATAAATGAACAAGGGCAAGAAGTAATTTTTCTAGATGATAATAGGATTTATCTACAAGGTCAAGGTTTAAGTGCAGATAAACGTATTCCATTTATAGATATATTAAATATAGATACATTTGCGACTAAAAATTTAGTTAAATTTGATATAGACGATTATCTGAGTATTTCAGGATTTTATAATAATGACCCTAATCTTGTGTTACTGAATATTCAAAATAGTAATACTCCTAATAATATTTACCTATATGATATTAAATCTAAAAACCAAATTGCTTTAACAAGTTTTGTTGATACAATCCCGGAATTAACACGATTACAAAAAAAGGTAATTAAGTATAAACGTGCAGATGGAGTTGATTTATCCGCTATCCTTTATTTACCTGAAAATTATGATTTAGATAATCCTGTCAGATTACCTCTTTTAATGTCTGCTTATCCTCGAGAATATGCTGATGAAACAACAGCATCTCAAGCATCTCTTAGCGATAATAGATATGTGAGGCCTTATGGGTCATCTAATTTTTATCTTTGTCTTGATAATATTGCAGTACTTACTAATGCTTCCTTTCCGATTATCGGTGACGCTGAAACTGTAAATAATACTTTTATGGAACAAGCTGTGGCTAATGCTAAAGCAGCTATTGATTATCTTGATAATGAAGGGATTATTGACCCGAGTAAGGCGGTTATTTATGGGCATAGCTATGGTGCTTTTATGGTTGCTAATCTGCTTGCTCATTCAGATTTGTTTGCCGGCGGTATTGCTCAAAATGGAGCTTATAGCAGAACATTAACTCCTTTTGGTTTTCAGTCCGAAAGACGTACTCTTTGGCAAGCAAAAGATGTTTATCTTAAGCTTTCACCTTTCTTGTATGCTCATCAAATTGAAAAGCCTCTTTTACTGATTCATAGTATGGAAGATACTAATTCCGGTACTTATCCAATGCAAAGTCGTCGACTCTTTGAAGCACTTGAAGGTAATGGCAAAGATTGTAGATATATTCAATTACCTCTTGAAGAACATAGTTATAACGCTAAGGAAACTCATTTACATCTGCTATGGGAATATAAACAATTTTTTGATGAGAAAATAAGGTAATTTTTAAGGAGTTTTAATGTCAACTATCCTGATTATTGACGATGAACAAAATATTCGTAATATCATTAAATTACTCTTAAAAAATGAAGGTTATGATGTGCTCGATACTGAAAGCGGTGAAAAAGCTATTGAACTATTTAATCAAAATGAAATTGATGTTGCCATTACAGACTTAAATCTTCCGGGTATCAACGGTATTGAAACAATGCAACAAATAAAAAATAAAGGCATAACCACTCAATTTGTTTTTATTACGGCTCATGGTACTTTTTCTGCTGCTGTTGAAGCAATGAAATCAGGAGCGTATAATTTTATTTCAAAACCTTTTGATAATGATGAACTCATCAGTGTTATTCAAGGAGCTTTAAACGTAAAACAACTTACAGATAAGCTTAAAGCTCTTGAAAGTCAATTATATTCAGGTGATCCTTTTAAAGACATAATCGGGAATTCTCATTCACTTAAAAAGGTTTTAAAATTAGCATCAAGAGTTGCTAATTCAGATTTCCCTGTTTTAGTTACCGGTGAAAGTGGGACCGGTAAAGAATTACTCGTAAGAGCTATTCATAAGCTTTCTAAACGTAAGAACTCTATATTTATACCTGTTAATTGTGCTGCTATTCCACACAGTCTCTTTGAAAGTGAGTTTTTTGGGCATATTAAAGGTGCCTTTACCGGT
>JALNXV010000235.1 GCA_023230175.1 Candidatus Cloacimonadota bacterium | reverse complement strand
AAAGACAGCTTAGGCCGTATCATTCACTTTTTTATTTCTGATACTTATATTCATTTTGTAAAAACAGCTTCTATAATTCAAAATTTTAAATTTAATATCAATTTGTATTTTATCTAAGGTTTAAACTTAGCCCTTAACTCTCTTATATTATTCGCTTTTGCATATCTAAGCATATTATATCTGTATTGAATTATAATTTCCTTTGAGAATATTTTTTTATTACTATATAATTACTTTCGGGCACATAACAACCTGTTTATTATTTTATTTTTTTAAAAATTCATTGACTAATATTTTTATTCTTACACTATGTCACCGGGAGTAAAAAATGATAATAACAAAAAGAAATTCTGATAACTCAGAGGTATTTTTAAAATATTTACCAAATCAACATTATATTTTATTAATAATAGTCAAAAAACTCATTTATCTGCCTAAATTTACTTATAAAAATCAAGTTTTAATCTTTATTACAGAAGAAGACGAAATTACCGATAAAGAATCAAAATATACAGAATTTTTTCCAAATGCAAAATTCTTTTTTAATGATGAATTACATAAATATTTAAAAACTCATTCAAATTCAGGTAACTTCTCAGAAAATATTTTAAAAAACCTTTATAAACATACAGAAAAAACAATCAATACAGCTGCCGAATATGCAGCAATTGCCAACATAAAATATAATAATTCAAATATGAATTCATTTCTTGTAATCACTGCAACTGAAAATTATCCTGATGCTATGATTTTACTCAAACCGGCTACACCGGAATTTCAAGAAAAAACTCATATTAAAGAAATAATATGTTACCCAAATATGATTTAAGGAGCTAATAATGAGACAACTAGATTATAATAAGGAAATAGACAGAATTTGCTCATTTATAGACAAATATTTACATAAAACGAGGTTTTCAAAAGTAATAGTTGGGCTATCGGGAGGGATTGATTCAGCACTAACAGCTGCTTTATGTGTAAAAACTCTTGGTTCACAAAATGTTATAGGTGTTATGATGCCATACAAAAATAGTCATCCGGATAGTCTCAATCATGCCAAGGAAGTTGCCAATCAATTAAATATTCATTATGAGATTATTCCCATAAGTGATATGGTAGATACATATTTTAATACATATCAGGTTGAAGCTGATCAGTTAAGGCGAGGCAACAGAATGGCAAGAGAAAGGATGTGTATTCTCTTTGACCTATCTGCTAAACACAGAGCCTTAGTAGCCGGTACAAGTAATAAATCAGAAATTTTTGTTGGTTATTGTACTCAATACGGTGATAGTGCTTGTGCTTTTGAGCCTATTGCTCACCTATATAAAACAGAAGTAAAGGAAATGTCAAAGGCACTTAAGCTTCCGGAAAGTGTTATCAACAAAAATCCGACTGCAGACTTATGGGACGGTCAAACTGATGAGAAAGAATTAGGTATAAGCTATAAAGATTTAGATGAGATTTTACACTATATACTCGATAAAAAGTTAACTCTTGAAGAGATACAATCAAAAGGTATTGATAAGCATAAGATAGAATTAGTTATTTCAAAAATAAAAAATAGTGAGTTCAAAAGGAAAATGCCTGAAGTAATTGAAAAAGTGTGGGAGTAAAAAATGAATTTAAAAATACAAAAATGTGCTCAATGTAAGAAATATAACGGGAAAAGATTTTGCTTAAGATTAAATAAACATATATGTTGGCATTGTTGTAATGATTTAAGGATTGACCTAAAATGCCCTGCAGAATGTGAATATAGTCAACGAGATTTACCTGAAAACAAAAATATCAAAGATGAACATAAAAACTTAGTTCAAAATTACAAAACCGATAGTAAGGCTGAAGTAATGGATTATCTTGAAAAAAGTTACAAGATATATCTTTCTAAAGAAAATCCTATTTTTAATAAGCAAATACCTATGATTTTAAAGGAATCTTCTGAAGGCAAAAAACTCTTAATCGATAAATTTTCTGAGTTAAATCTTCATATTGCAATCATTCCTATCTTTGAAAAACTCCTTAAAATAAAAGGTATCAAGACTAAATACGCTGACAAAGTTGATGTCTTTACTCAAAAGACAGCTGAAGATATCGCTGTAGAATTCATTACTTATTTAGCAGAACAACAATGGGATAGAGTTACAGATTATTTTAAAGATATTGAAGATAACTACCTTAAAAATCCAAAGACTGTTGAACTTATCATATCCAAACTTAAGGATTTAAAGCTTATCAAAAACTTAAACTATTTTGACGTTCTATCTTCAGGATTAGCCACTGATATTAGATCAGCTTTTTGTACTTTTGAAATCAATTACAAAGATTATTTAACTGTCTTTTTGATTAATACAGCTTCCAAAGAAAACCCTTATTGGGCAATTGATTCTATAATAATTGGTGAAGTTAATCTTGCTTTTAGTGAAGCTGATAGTTTAGCTTTCATTGCTTCTGCTCTTAGTAAAGAAGAATATGATAAAGCATTTCAACTTATCAAACAATTAGAAAATATATACTTTTTATCTCCCGATTTGTATTATTATAAAGGACTTTATTTCTCTATGAAAGGAGAAAATGAAAAGGCTCTGAAAGCCTTTGAAGAAGCCGGAATCCTTGATATTAATTTTGCCGAAGCCTATTATAATCAAGCCTTTATCCATCATTCAGAAAAACAACTTGATAAAGCTAAGGAGTTATATAATAAATGTTTAGATTTGCAAAAAAATAATGTTAATGCCTTAAATAATTTAGGCACTATATGTTTATATGAAAAAGAATATGATAAAGCTGAAGAATATTTTAAAAAGTGTCTAAGTATTTCTCCAAAATTTAAATATGCTCAAGATAATTTAGACAGAATTAAGTTATTTATCGAAAACGACAAAAAAGATAAATAAGACTTCTCAGGAAAACATAATGTATAATGAAAAATATATGAAATTAGCTATAGAAATAGCTGAACAAGGAAGAGGTAAATGTTCACCTAATCCATTTGTAGGTGCGATAATAGTCAAGAATGATAAAATTGTTGGACAAGGATTCACACAAGTTTGTGGGCAAGATCATGCAGAAGTTCAAGCCCTAAAACAAGCAAAGGACAAGGCAAAAGACGCAGAAATGTATGTTACTCTTGAGCCTTGTGCTCATTATGGTAAAACCCCTCCTTGTGCTAAGGCAATAATTGAGGCAGGGATAAAAGCTGTTTATGCAGGCATTCAAGACCCTAACCCAAAAGTTAATGGAAAAGGTTTTGAAATGCTTAAACAAGCAAATATTCATTTAGAAAGCAATTTCTTTAAAGACAACATAACCCGTCAATTAGAATACTATCTCAAATGGATACAGATTCAAAAGCCTTTTATTATTATGAAGAATGCAGTCAGTTTAGACGGTAAAATCGCAGCTGATAATGGTAATTCTAAGTGGATTACCAATGAAAAATCTCGGCAACAAGTCCATCATTTAAGACAAGAGGTTGACGCTGTTATAACTACTATTAATACAGTTAAACAAGATAATCCTATGCTTAATGTCAGACTACAAAATGTATTTAAGCAACCCATTCGTGTTATCCTCGACCCTATCCTTGAAATAGACATACATTGCAATATTTGTAAAACCGCTAACGATATACCAACCCTTATCTTTTATGATAAAAGTTTACAGGATAAATCAAAACTTACCCTTCTCAATCAGACAGGTATTCAATCAATTCCGGCTAATACAATAATTGCTAACAATAAAATCTTTTTAGATATGGATGATGTGCTATTAAAGCTTGGAGCTCTAAAGATATGTTCTGTCATGGTTGAATCGGGTAACAAGTTGAATTCTTATCTTCTTAAAAATAAATTAGTAGATAAATTATATTATTTTATTGCTCCCAAAATATTAGGTGGTAATTTCAATGTATATGATTCCCTAAACATATCAAATATGGATGATAAAATCGAGTTATCAGACATCTCCATTAAAACATTTGATGATAATATTTTAGTCTCAGGGTATCCCGTGTATAGTGATTACACATAAGTTTGATTAAAGTGATTAATAGTTCTAATGAATATTTAAATCTATAATAAAGAATTAAAGGTTAATTTTATGAAAAAATACTTGATTTTATTTTTTGTTAATATATTTATAATAATCTCATTAAACTGTCAAATCAATAACTTATCAATTGAAGACAAGGAACAAGAAATCCCTGAAATTCGTAGAACAACTACATACAGAGATTTAATAGTTTTTTCAATTGTTGATTCGATAAGAATAGATGAAACCGTTAATATCCCTTTCTATATTGATCGCAAGACCTTTAAATTTGTCCTTTGCTTAGGAATAATATCAGAAGAAGATTTATTAGAAGATCTAATAAAAAACTTATCATTATTCCTAACATCCCCTTCAGGTAAAAAGTATGAACAACAACTAGAAGATTGGATGATATCAAATGATATTAAGATTAATAATTCGGAAGAAGGTAAATGGATTGCAACGATTACAAACATAAGTGATATAGAAAATCCTATTATATATTGTATTTATGTTTCTGCATCTTCAGAATCTTTTGTTAAATTTACATATACAAATCATTATCAACGCATAATGCATCCTATGTTGGCATCAATTACATTAGATTCAGATTTCAAAAATAAAGAAGATACTTCAGTAAAAATGATCATAAAGGATGAATCTTGGGAAAAAGAAATTCCCTTCTATAATAAAACCTTGGATAACAATTTCAGTAATTATATTTTTATAGATAATGAAATACTCATATTTCCACAACCTGATTTTTTTTATTATTATCCATATGTCATTTATATTGAAGCTCCAGCTTATAATTTTTACAGAGAAATAGGATGTTCTTTCCTTATAAATCAAACTAAACAAATACAACTACCCAATATTACAAGAACCCTTCATAACGGGTGGAACTGGATAGGTTATCCACATCTACAAAGGGACAATGAAGGAATCTCATTTGAATTTGCTAATATGTCATTAGATCCATTTTTAACTAAGATATTAACTTATCAAGGTGAAGCATTTCTCGAAAATAATATCTGGAAACATTACGGGTTCTCTTCCTTAGAAAGTAAATCAGGATATAAACTTTTTATTCAAGATATTGATAATGTCAACTTGGCAGAATTCGGAACAATAACTGATACACTTTCTACAATTCAAATTAATCAAAACCAATGGAATTGGATAACATATCCCTACTTTGAAAATGCTAACCCTTTAGAAGCTCTTTCAGATATTAAAGATAAAATTCATTATATCTTAGGGGAAAAGTGGAGTATGAAAAAGGTGAATAATCTTTGGATTTATGACGGAACATATTCACCTTACTTAAAATATGGTGATACTATTTTAATAAAAACAAATGAAGATTGTTCTCTGATTTGGCAACATCCCAAAACAAAAATTACTGTTTCTGATTCACCCAAAACAAACTTTTTCACATATCAAGATAAACCTGAATACGAAACTTTAATGATTAATTCAATCATAGGTAATCCAATTTATGATGAAATAGGTGTATTCCAAAATAATACCTGTATAGGTGCAAGAGTATATGGATCTTACCCAATTCAAATACTAACCTATCCAAAAAATAACAATGACCCACTGAATATTATGTTATATTCTAAAAATAAAAAAAACAATCCTATTGCCGAAACATTAATAAAGACAGAAACATCAACTGAATTTGTTAACTCTATCCAATCCCTGAAGGATGGATTCCGCAATTTAACTCTTAAAATTAAGTAAAAAATCAACATTTTAAACATATGATAATTATTCTTTAAATATTTCGAGGTTTCTTTACTAATATTCTTAAGAATTTGGCTTGATTAGATAATTAGTCAATAAAAGGCTGT
>JALNXV010000236.1 GCA_023230175.1 Candidatus Cloacimonadota bacterium | reverse complement strand
AGTTTTGGCAAGGTTTTTGTTTTTACAAAAAATGGATGAATTATCTGATAAATATAATGTAAAATTATTACGAGGGGCCTCACAAAGAGTTAAAGATTTAAAAAAACATATATATAGCCAAGACAAGGATTTGTTAAATTATATAGCAAAGTTACATTTTAATGTATAATATTGATTGATATTAATGTATTTAAGATGTTTACAGTGCAAGCAAGGATGCTCGCACAACAACATTATTCAACAGCCTTTTAAAAATATAAAAAAGAAGCCGAAACATAGTTTCGGCCTCTTTTTATAGTTTGATTTTAATCTTATCTTTTGCTAAGTTCTCTATCGAGCATAAATAGACCATTTCCTTTATCGCCTATCATATCGAGATAGTTAATGATTTTTTCAACAGAAGATTCTTCTTCTACTTGTTCATCAACAAACCAGATTAAGAAATTTTTAGTTGGGTGATCATTAGTTTCGATAGCGATGTCCATTAAATTATCAATAGATTTTGTTACGAACTGTTCATGTTTTAAGGCTTGTTCAAAGATACCTTTGATACTTGACTTATCGAACTTAGGTTCATCAATTTTATCTATTTTAACTGAACTACCTCTTTCTACGAGATATTTCAATATTTTCATTCCGTGTTCGTGTTCTTCGGTAGCTTGTTTGTACATCCAGTTAGCGAAACCTTCTAAATTTAAATCTTCAAAATGTACTGCCATAGCGAGATACAAATATTCAGAGTAAAATTCTTTAGTTATTTGTTCGTTTAATTCTTTGCTGAGCTTATCATTAATTTTCATTATTTCCTCCATTAATTTACTTTACTCTACAAACTAATATAATTTATTGGAAAAGCAATAAATTTTTTACATTATTTCTTTTATTTGGGGGATAAGTTGTTGTGTAATCTCATTGAGTTGTTCGGTAGTTGGTATGTATTGAAGTCTTATCATATCCATTGTAGTAAAGCCACATTCTTTTAAAATATTATCGACGATGCCGATGCTTTGTCCACCCCAACCGTAAGACCCGAAAGCTAAGCCGTATCTATCTTTGGGAGCGAGTCCTTTCATATATGTTAAAAAGGCGGAAACAGTAGGTAAGATATTATTATTTAAGGTAGGAGAACCGACACATATATATTTAGCTGTGATAAGTTCTGTCATAATATCTGAAATGTGATTGCATTGAAGATTACTCATATGAACAGGGATATTTATTTGTTCAAAAGCTTCTCTTATTGCTTGAGCCATTTTTTCGGTTGATTTCCACATAGTATCGTAAATAATTACAGCTTTTTCTTCTGCTTGGTTTGAGGACCATTTTACATACTCATTAATTATTTCGGGTATATGTTTTTTCCAGATTAAGCCATGGCTTGGGCAAATAGTTTTTATATCGAGAGTTGAGGCTGTCTTTAAAACACTTTGTACTTGTTTACCATAAGGTAAAACTATATTTGCATAATATTTTCTTGCTTCTTCTAAGACTATATTTGCCGGAAATTCATCATCAAATCTTTCTGATGATGCGATATGCTGTCCGAAGGCATCATTAGAAAATAAGATTTTATCCTCTTCACACCAAGAAACCATATTATCGGGCCAATGAACCATAGGTGTTAAAACAAATTGTATGCTTCTTTTACCTAAACTCAATTTTTCTCCTGATTGCACAGCGTGAAAATTCCAGTCTTGTTTATAATGCATTCTCAAACCTTTTTCTCCGTTTGGTGATGTATATATCTTAGCATTTGGAATGAGTTTCATTAGCATAGGCAATGAACTTGAGTGGTCCATTTCTACGTGATTTTGTATGATATAATCAATTTTTGTCGGGTCAATTACACTGGAAATCCGTTCAATCATTTCATCATATAAGTAATATTTAACATTGTCAATTAAAGTAATTTTTTCATCAATAATTAAATATGCATTGTATGTTGAACCTCTTTGTGTTAGATATCCGTGAAAATTTCTTAAATCCCAGTCTATTACTCCAACCCAATAGACGTTATCTGTTATTTTGACAGCTTTCATTGTTTTCCTCCGTAATTATCATTATAATTAAAATATATTATTAAAATAATAACAAGCAAATATTAATCAATATATTTTTTAATGATTCCGGTTTTTGGAGTTGGTGAGAAGATCAAAAAAGGTTGTTTTAAGGAATAATAAAAGTCAGTTTATTGATACGATTAATTAGGGTTGTATTTTTTTTAACGTATTTTAGTTCTTTTCCCGGTTCAAGGGAGGTGATTACTGCTTTACCTACAACAAACCGACCTTCATTTTTTCGATGTAATGTTTTTATACCCCACATATTATGAAATACAATTGGTTCATTTTCAATATGTCCGATATATAACATAATATGTCCGGGTAAACCGATTAGTGTTGTAAAGGGTTTGGCATTGTTAATGATAAATTTCTTTTTTTCTTTAATATTTAAGTCGCTAATGTCAACAGAAAAGCCGCCATTATTAGCTTGTTGCTTGCTATTTCTTGGCAATAAAATACCAAAAGGCATAAACATATCAAGCATAGTTTGCGAACAATCTCTATTCAAATACATACCACCCCAACCGTAAAGTTGACCTTGCATTTGTTGGCAGATTTGGTTAATATTTTCAATATTTAGAGGTATTGGTTTTTGAGCAGAAATGTCTTTTGAGATTTGTAGGTTTATTTCGTTTGCATTGGCAAGACTATCTCTTTCAAAAAATAAAACATTATAACAATTGTCCATTTCACTTAATAAAGGAAATATTGTTCCGATGTCCGCTTTACCTATATATTTATTATATATTGTTTTTAATTCTTGATTGTCTCTTAGTATTGCTACTAAAGGCAAATTCATAATCTTGTTAATTTGTTCATCATTTACATAAGCAATTTTATTTTTAGGGATCCAGCCATGACAAATATGTGAGCCTATTAGAGCCCAATGTTTAGTTTCGTGGTAAATAAATATTGGTGTTCCAATAGGGATAGTAGAATTTTGCCAGTAATCAAAAGGGAATCCTTCTCCGGCGAGATTATGGTTATAGAAATAAGGTTTATTTGTTGGTAAGACTCTAATGTCTGTATATTCGGTAGTTATTGCTTTTTTGAATGTATTAAAGCCTTGATTTAAATTAGCATTATTAAGAATTTCAATTATATTAAGTGAATCACGAGGTAGTTTATTTTCTGCATATCCCGGTTTTTTTTTGTATCGTTCAAATAATGATTGATAATATTCAAATAACTCAATGACTTTTTCATTGTCAGTATTTAAAGTATCAGTCCAAACACTATAAAATAACTTATTAGATAAGCTGTCTAATTCTGATTGCTTTTCTATACTTAAGTTAGGGAGAAGTGTGCTATCTATTTGAGAGACGTAATAGTTAAAATTTTGAGGATAAATCTCAATATCTAATATTTCAGCCGGTTCTTGAATGATAATTTGATGATGAGCGCAAGAAACAAAAAACAATATATAGATTAATAAATGGCATATTTTCAATTCTTTTTTCATTTATACTCCAAAATTCTCATAATAAATTTTCTAATTCGACAATTCTATCGCGTAATTCTACAGCTAATTCAAAATTGAGTTCATCGGCTGCTTTTTTCATATCTTTTTTTAGTAGTGAAATCAAGTCTTCTTTTTTATCTAAATTTAGATATTCATTGATGTGTTTGTTTTGTTCTTCTTTTTTAGATTTGGTATTAACCTCATAATCAGCATAACCGTCAGCAACAGAAGTAGATTTCAAGATATCTTCTACGCTTTTTTCGATTTGTTTTGGGCTGATATTATTATCAAGGTTATATTTTAATTGTTTTTCTCGTCTTCTGTTAGTCTCACTAATAGTTTCTTTCATCGCTTGGGTCATAACGTTAGCATAAAAAATAACTGTTCCGTCGATGTGTCGAGCAGCTCTTCCTGCTGTTTGGATTAATGATCTGGTGGAACGCAAAAATCCTGCTTTATCTGCATCTAAGATAGCAACTAAAGAAACCTCAGGCATATCAAGTCCTTCTCTAAGTAGATTGATACCTACAATTACGTCAATTTCGCCGAGTCTGAGCTCACGTATAATTTTGGAACGCTCAATAGTTTCCACCTCACTGTGCATATATCTGACTTTAATTCCGGCATCTTCAAGATATTTAGATAAGTCTTCAGCCATTTTTTTAGTCAGAGTAGTGATAAGAACACGTTGTTTTTTCTTAGTTCTTAAGTTTATTTCATTGATTACGTCATCGACTTGAGTGTCAACAGGTCTAATAATGATTTCAGGGTCAATTAAGCCGGTGGGTCGGATAATTTGTTCAGTAAAGACTCCTTGTGTTTTTTCAAGTTCGTAATCTCCCGGGGTAGCTGATACATAAATCACTTGTGGGTAATGAGCTTCAAATTCATCAAATTTAAGAGGTCTGTTATCAAAGGCAGAAGGCAGTCTAAATCCATATTGGACAAGATTTGTTTTTCTTGTATAGTCACCACCATACATTGCTCTGACTTGAGGCACACTGGCGTGAGATTCGTCAATCACCATTAAAAAGTCATCCGGGAAATAGTCTAATAAACAAAACGGGGGCATCCCTTTTTTTGCACCGGTTAAGTGTCTTGAATAGTTTTCTATACCGGAACAATATCCGATTTCTTTAATCATTTCTAAATCAAACATTGTCCTTTGTTCAATTCGTTGAGCTTCTACTAATTTATTATTATCTAAGAAATATTTAACTTGTTCATCGAGTTCTTTTTGGATTGAATTGACAGCATTAGTTTTTCTGCTTGGGGACATAACAAAGTGATTTGCAGGGTAAATAGGATAGTCGTCAACTTCTTCTAAAATATGACCACTGATAGGGTTAAGTCTTGAAATCTTTTCTATTTCGTCTCCAAAAAATTCAACTCTAACAGAGTTTTCCAAATATGCAGGGTAGATGTCAACTACGTCTCCTCTTACTCTAAAAAAACCTCTTTCAAAGGCTATATCGTTACGTCCGTAATGACCTGCAACAAGTTTTTCTAAAAGTTCTTCTCTTTCTATTACTTGACCTTTTTTTAAAAATAAAGCTGCTTCGCGATAATCTTCCGGAATACCTAAACCATAAATACAAGATACACTGGCAACAATTATAACATCTTGTCTTTCAAATAATGACATTGTTGCCCTTAGTCTTAATCGTTCAATCTGTTCGTTGACATCTGAGTCTTTTTCAATGTAAATGTCTTTGCCGGGGATATAGGCTTCAGGTTGATAATAATCATAATAACTTATAAAATATTCTACAGCATTATCCGGAAAAAGCTGTTTAAATTCTCCGTATAATTGAGCCGCTAAGGTTTTATTGTGTGACATTATCAAAGTTGGCTTATTGACTCTTTCAATAACATTGGCTATCGTAAAAGTTTTGCCGGAACCTGTTGCCCCTAATAAAATTTGATACTTTTCATTATTTAAAATATTATTTGTAAGTTCGTCAATTGCTTGAGGTTGATCGCCGGTTGGTTTATACTTAGAATGTATTTTAAATTTACCCATTTTTAAACTCCATAAACTTAACGATAACTTCTAAAAATAATATATCCTGTTAATTGTCAAATGATTTTATTAATTCATTAATAAATAAGCAAAATATTAACTAAGATTGTCCCCAAATCAATGTTGTGCGAGCATCCCTGCTTGCACTTTGATTTGTTGTGCGAGCATCCCTGCTTGCACTTTGATTTGTTGTGCGAGCATCCCTGCTTGCAGGAAAATATCTGCGGACTTGATTCTCTAATCACGCAGTGAGAAGGGAATTGAGGACAAATAGATTGTTTTCTCGCAGGCTCAAAAGTTCTACAAGCTTCCAGCTTGTAGTTTTATAATATATTGAATGTAT
>JALNXV010000234.1 GCA_023230175.1 Candidatus Cloacimonadota bacterium | reverse complement strand
ATCACCTTGGCATTACAGAACTAAAGCAAATAAAGAAGCTCGTTTGTTAATGGCACTGATATCCATACAAGAAAATGCCGACAAGCAAACTATTTCCGACTGGTTTGATCAAGCTGCAAAGTTTGCATATAATCAACTTGAGCGCTCAGAAATTATGTTTCAGTTATCTAGATATTTATACTTAACAGAAAATTACCAAGAAGCAAACACAGTTATTCAAAACACTATTAAAGCTCAAGATATGAGTTCAAATATCTATAAAATGTCATATTTTTATAAATATGATTTATCTCTGTTTCAAAATTCTCCGGCAAAAGACTCTTTACTCATTGAATGTATAATACATTTTCCTGAAGATAAAAGAATTAATGATATTCTTTTTCGTGAAACTTTTATCAATAATCTCAACAAAGAGGCAAAACAAAAATTTCTTAACATTCTGAAAATTAAAGGACTATACCGTGATGAAGAGGCTACTGAAGCTCTATTTAATCTTGCAATAGAATTAAAAAATGATGAATTATTTATTCTTGCCTTAGAATGGATGAATTCTACCGGATTGTATCATAAATTATCAGAAAATATCTCTATAGATATAGAAGACTATCAGCTAAGTAATCAAGCATTAAAAGATTACTATTTCTTATTAAAAGCAAAAAATATTAAAGAAACTGATTATAGAAAAAGAATTTTACAAGATTTTTTAGATAATAACCCTAATAACACCTTTTCTCCCCAATTTAGACTACTGTTATATCAGACAAAAAAACAAGAAGGTTGATATATGAAAAACAATACCTTTTTTTATTCTTATTTACCAAGATTTTTAATATACTTTATAAGTTTTATCTTATTAACTTCTTGTAAATTTTCGACTGTTGACAATTCAGACATTGAAGATCCGGGGAGTACTTCCTTTTTACTTTATGGAGAAGCTCCGGCAAACTCATACTTATGGAATTTAACATTATATGATACTTATGCCTTTGCCTCTGATGGTGAAAATAGTTTTTCTGTTTATGATATACTGAGTCCTACAAATCCGACATTACTTTCAACCTTTCACTTAAATACCGGTAGTCAAGCGATTAAACAAATAAAAGCTGATTGGAATTATAATTTATATATTGCTGCCGGAAATGGCGGAATAAGCGTAGTCAATTGCTCTAATCCTATCTCACCTACTTCAATATATAACGATAACACTATCTATGCCGGTGGATTGGATATTAATGAAGACTATATAGCAGTTATTAATAATTCCGGCTGGAGAATCTATTATATCACTACAGCATACCAATTAAATGAAGTATGTAGTTTTGAATATTTTATCAGCAAAATACCTCGAAAAGTAAAATTTATTAATAATTGGTTATTTGTACTAACCGATGAATCAGTAGATATTTTTGATGTAAGTAATTTTTCAAACCCAAGCTTAGAAAGGTCAATCAATATTAACAGAACGGTTGATTTTGATATAATTGAAAACTACCTGACTGTCATAACAGATACTAATCTTTATTTTATCAATATCAGTTCACCTCTTTATGCAGAAATTGACATATATTACGAATTAGAATGGTTTCCTATCTCAATAGACCTTAAAAACCAATATATGTTTATTTCTTGGTCAAATAGAAACGTTTCAGCATACAGAATAAATAGTATAAATTCAATAACCGAGATTGCACGCAAAGAATTTTCTAATCCAATATATGACATAGGTTTTTCAGATAATTATTTATATTTTGCCAATGGATTAGAAGGTCTAAAAATCTATAATTTCTTAGATTTTTAATTTATTTTATTATCAGCAAATAATTCTTCAGCTTATATATTCATAACTAAAAGTATATCAATAAATTACATCCATACATTATACAATAGTATTACACGACAGCTACAAAGGACCTCCAGGTTGGTTTAAAGCATCTTGGAGGTCCCTTGTTCATTAATAGTAAAAAAATAAAATTATTGAGCAATAATGATGTTCAAACACCTCGGTTTACACAAAAGTTTTTAATTACAACAAAATCAATCAATTAACTACCAATGAGCTTAAAACTTATTGAGTAATATTTAATATTATTCAACAGTCTGAACAAATTTTCTTGACAAAAAAAGAATACAATATTATCTTTAATGTTAAGAGGATATTATGGCAGAAAAAAAGAGTTCATTATTAATTAAACTAGGCAATCAAAGTTCAATCGCAATTATGATTGGAGTTATAGCAATATTAGCCATTTTGTTATTTCCAATGCCGGCCTTAATGATAGATTCTCTCTTAGTGCTAAATTTTATGTTAGCATTTGTAATTCTATTATCCCCTTTATATTTACTAAAGCCGGTAGAATTTTCTGTTTATCCCGGTTTATTATTAATTATAACATTATTCAGATTATCATTAAATGTCGCAACTACAAGAGCTATATTAAGTTCCGGAAACCCGGGGCAAATTATAGAAGTCTTTGGGAAGTTTATGATAGGTGGAAATTATGTTGTAGGTATAATTATCTTCATTATAATCTTCATTATAAATTTTATCGTTGTAGTCAAAGGCTCCGGCAGAGTAGCAGAAGTTGCCGCAAGATTTACTCTTGATTCATTACCGGGACGCCAAATGGCTATTGATGCTGACCTAAATAATGGTATAATCACTGATGCAGAAGCACGACAAAGAAGAGATGATGTAAGACGTGAAGCTGATTTTTACGGAGCAATGGATGGTGCCAGTAAATTCGTTTCCGGTGATGCAAAAGCCGGAATTATGGTATTATTTATAAATTTGATTGGTGGTATAGTAATTGGTATGGTCCAAATGAATATGACATTTTTGGACGCAGCAGACAAATTTACAATACTTACAATAGGTGACGGATTAGTGTCTCAAATACCGGGACTTTTAATCTCAATCTCTGCCGGTGTAATCGTTACACGTGCAGGAACGAAAGCTAATCTCGGCGAAGAAGTACTTACTCAACTTTTCAAAGAACCTAAGGTTTTATATGCTACAGCTGTTATAATGGCAGTCTTTGCTTTCGCCCCCGGAATGCCATGGTATCTATTTTTACCTGTTGGGCTTGGTATAGGTTATTTTGGATATATGATATCAAAATCTGAAATGATCGAGGTTGTAAGCGATGACGAAAAAGCTTTAAATGATAGAAAAGAACTAGAACAAAAGATGATGGAAACCGAATCAGCAAATTCACCGGAAGAAAAATCTAAAGAAATAGCCGCCTATATGCAAATAGACCCACTTGAATTAGAAATTGGTTACAGTTTAATTTCCCTTGTTGATGAAAAGCAAAAAGGAGATTTACTTGACAGAGTTTCCAGCTTAAGAAAACAACTTGCTATTGAAATCGGTATGGTTGTACCTCCTATCAGAATCAGAGATAATATCTCATTAGTTCCTAATCAATATGTTGTCAAGATTAGAGGTGAAGAAATTACCTCTTATGAATGCCTTGTCAATCATTACTTAGCCCTTGACCCGGGTACTGTAGAAAAGCCTGTAAAAGGTATCGAAACCAAAGAGCCTGCCTTTGGATTAGATGCAGTATGGATAACAGAAGATAAAAAAGAAGTAGCAGAAATGCACGGCTATACTGTAATAGAACCATCCGCAATGATTGCTACCCACCTCTCAGAAATTATTAAAAATCACGCTGATATGATTTTGACTCGTCAAGATGTTTCCAAAATGCTTGACAATGTCAAAAAAGATAATGAAACAGTTGTTACAGAATTAGTACCTAATTTATTATCTATCGGAAATATTGAAAAAGTGCTAAAAAACTTGTTAAGAGAGAGTGTCCCTATTAGAGATATGGTAACAGTCTTAGAAACTCTTGCTGACTATGCTCCTGCTACAAGAGACATAGAAACATTAACAGAATACGTTCGTTTTGCACTATCCAGAACTATCGCCAAGAAATTTATAGCTTCTGATGGTATAGTTTATGGTATCACTCTCGACCCGGCACTTGAACAATTAGTCAATGAAACAGTTAACCAATTAAAACAAAAAAATTATTCTTCATCCTTAGCACCGGAAATTGTCAGTGTACTTTATAGTGATTTAAGACAAGCTCAAGAAGAAATGCTTAAAAAAGGACTTACACCTGTAATCATTGTAACTCCAAACATAAGGGCTTATTTACGTAGATTAATTGAACCATCTCTACCTACCTTACCTGTTATCTCTTACAATGAAATACCAACACATATACCTCTACAATCATTTTTAAGTGTTAGTCATAAACAAAAATAATCATCAATCAAGTTACTAAATAAAAACTATCGCAAAACTTAATTAATCAACAACTTATATCAGATAAAAGAGTAACTCGATTTTTTTTCTTAAAAAAATGAATACACATTTCCAAAACGTTTAATTGTTTTATAAGACTATCTAAATCAAAATTATTATCAATTATAATATCTGAAAGTGATTGTTTTATCTCTTGATTTATCTGATTTTTTAATATATTTTTAGCAATATCCTCAGAACAATTATCTCTTTTGATAATCCTCTCAATTTTAATTTTATACTCTGCTGTCACTATAATATTAATATCAAAACAATATTGCAAATTACACTCAAAAAGTAAAGGAACTTCAAAGAATAAGATTTTGTCATTACAATTATTAATATATTGTTGCATTTCAAAAAGAATTTTTGGATGTAGGTAATCATTTAATTTTTTTACATTTTGATACTGATTAGAAAAAATGATTTCACGAAATTTCTGCTTATCTATTTCCATTATAGAATTAGATGTTTTTAAAATAGCTTTACCAAATAAATTGACTAAATCATTGATAGTATTTGCTCTTTTTAAAATCTGAGCATTAATGTCATCAGCAGAATACACAAGATACCCTTTATCTGAAAAATACTTAGTTACTGATGATTTACCTGAGGCTATGTCACCGGTTATACTTAAAAGCAAGGGCCTATTTGATTTCTTTTGTTTCATCCGTCAATTTTTGTAATAACTCTTCAATGCTAATATCAAGGTCTATGTCAGCATCTTTAGTAAAAGAAATTTTCCCTGTTTGTTCAGACACAATAACACAAAAAGCATCGGTATGTTCAGTAATTCCGATTGCAGCTAAATGTCTCGTACCAAAAGTTTTTCCAAACTCTTCATTTTTTGATAACGGTAAAACTACCTTAGTAGCATAGATTTTATCATCCCTTATAACTACAGCCCCATCATGAAGTAAAGTAGCTGTATTAAAAATAGTCATTAAAAGTTTAGAAGATAATTTAGCATCAACAATTTCGCCCGAACTAATATAATCATCTAATTTTTGAGACTTTTCAAAGACTAATAATGCTCCGATTCGTTTATCAGAAAAAGTAGAAACAGCTTCTAATATCGGAGTAAAAGAAATCTTCACAGGAGTACGAAGTAATGAAAATAGACTTTTATTTTTTGAAAACTGTGCTAATCCATTCTTAATCTCATCCTGAAATAAAATTAATAAAGCTAACATCCAAAAATTTTGGAGTCCATTTAAGATACCCATTATCATTTTTAAATTAAAATATGCTGCAAGAAAATATAAAGTAGCTATTAAACCTAAAGCAAGTAAAAACTCGACACCACTCGCCTTTCTTACCACAATAATTATACTATATAAAATAATGGTCACTATCAAGATATCAAGTATATCTGTAAATCCGGGCAATAAAAAACCCATTATAACATCCATTCCAAAGACTTAATCATCTGTTTATGTTCTTTTACATCATGTACTCTAATAAATTGAATTTTATGAATAAAAGCAGAGACTGTACTTGCTAAACTACCAACCAGTCGTTCATCCGGTTTAGATGAATAAATTTGATTTATAAAACTCTTTCTTGATGTCCCCAA
>JALNXV010000233.1 GCA_023230175.1 Candidatus Cloacimonadota bacterium | reverse complement strand
ATTAGTAAAACAAGGAAGACCTTTACCGTTAACCGTTATTTCAGAAAATTCCTCTAACATAAAAAAAAATATCAGAACAAATCAATATGGATATTTTTTTATTTATAATCCACAAAATCAAGATAAATTTAACATATTCCATCAAGATAACACAAATCAAAATTTAATTTTTAACCCTGATAACCATAATATTCAAATATTTCATATTGAAAATTAACTTATAAAAATCAATCTTCTATATTATTAAGTTGGACATATTGTTAAAATATGGACACAAAATCAAAATATTAAAGACTGTTGAATAATTATGTTGTGCGAGCATCCTTGCTTGCACTATATTGCAAGAATTTCAATAAATATATTCACTACAAGATTGAAGCTTGAAAAATAGCATTTTGTGTATTGGAGAATCTTAATATATATTAATAATATTTTTCTAAGATATGTAGATATTCTTGCGTTTTGTTTGCTTTGTGAGTTCTATTAGCTTCTTTGTCAGCTCTAAATCTTTGATAGTTTGTAACTTCTAAAGAATATTTGCCATATTTTTTCATTATTTCTTGTATGTCGTTAACAGCCATTAATCCTTCATTATTATAACTTAATAAGATGAAATTAAATTTGGCGTTTTTTATTAAATCCTCGAAAACTTTATGAACAGTAGCTTTACTACAAAATAGAGATTTATTGTAATTTCGTAATCCTGTTATACCTTTTGGAATAAAAATGTCATATTTGGCAATAGTGTTTAATAAATGATAATTTGCTCCGTATTGTCTAGAATTATAAGGTGGGTCAAGATATAAGATGTCACCTTCGATATTTTTTATTAATACATTGCTATCTTCATTAAATACTACGTGATTATTATTGTTTACAGAATATTCTGCAGGTTCAAGTATTAACCGGTTTTGAGCAGTTTTTTTTAAATGCTTTAAAAATGCACCATACACTGATGCGGTATTTGCTATTTTATCTGCACTTTCAAGCAAGCTTGCAAGTAAAAAATAATATAAATTATTGCTAATTTTTGAGGTTACTTTCCATTTTTCAATTTGTTGTCTAATAGCATCAATTTTTTTCCCATTTTCATCTGAAAAATATTGTCTATTACTGCCACTTCCATAACAATAATTGTTATAAATAATACCTTCTTTTAAGCCGATATTGTTTAGTTTTTCTATATATTTTAACTTGTCTATAATAGGGAAATGGTTTTCAATATAATTTTTATTTAAGACATAGCTATAATATTCAAAATCATTTGATATTACTTTTTTAACTTTATTTTTAAAATTTCTGCCAATTATGCCTGTTCCGGCAAACAAATCACAAAATACTTTGTTTGATAAATTTTCACCAACGACAGAATGAATTGTTTTGTTAATAAAATCAGAAAGTTTATGTTTTGATCCAATATAATTCATTAATGATCCTTATATAGTAATATGATATAACAAGAAACTTTGTAAGTTTTTTCTCCTTGGTTTTTGTGTTTATAGGTAAATGTTATATTATAAGGGTTATTAAGATTAAACTTTTCTATTGTTTCCTTTATTATATCAACAGTAACATCTTCATCAATATAAACAATCAATAGTCTTGAATCAGATCCAAATCTCCCTTCATCTTGATATTGATATAGATATTGTGCAACTATTTCTGGATGAGAAAGTGCTGTTTGCTTCCAGCTCTCACGATATTTCTTCTTAAATTCATTTGTTGGGCTTTTAGCAACTTTCTGATCATAGGACTCTCCATTAATAAAAAAATCTACGCCTCTTCTATGATTTAAGGTAGGTAATATATTTTCATTTTTTTCAAAAATAAGAGTTTCTATATAATCATTTCTTACGGTATTGATTTCCTTAATTCTCCTATATTTAACAGCAGCATTTTTAACTTTATCATCTTTTTTTGATCCATCATTTTTTTCAGAATTTATTCTTTGAACAAAATCATCAAATGCACCTTGAGAAAAAGGCCAATCAATTTTTCCCAATTTTAAATCATCCCATTCTTTTAAAAGAATCTCCATCGCTTTATCGGCTTCTTTTCCATTTTTATATTTTTTAGTTTTTTTAAACATTTCTCTTATTATTGTTAATGAATAATTATAATCCCATTCTGATACAACTGTTTTCCATAAATCATTTGTAGAATAAGTTAATTTTTTTTCTCCTTTTTTTCTCCCGCTTTTTATAATCTTGGTTTGTAGATTAATAGCCTTTTTTTTTGAGAGTTCAATCAAATATATTTCTGCATTTTCTTTCTTTCCAATTATTTTTTTTGCTAAATCTTCTGACATATTTTTCAATATATTCATTAAAACTCCTTTTTAAAAACCAAAATGTATTCATGCTTAAATATAAAATAATCACTTTTCAGGGCTCTGAATTTCCATATATTCTTTTGTCCTAATTTCCCTCGATTACCTTCAATGTTTTTTACAACTATCCCTTTTAACTTTACTTTAAAGTTTCTTTTAATATTATCTAAAACATAAAAAGCTAATGGAATAACTTCACTGTTTTTATAAATATCTCCAATTACTATTGCAAAATATCGATTTTTTTCTAAATAATTTACTGTGTTAGTAATGGCCTTATTAAAAATTTTAACAAATGTAGATAAATCTGATATTTGTGATAAATCATTTTCAAGATTAGTAAATTTTATTATATCCATATAAGGTGGATGCATTATTGCAAACTGAACGGATTTACTATCAAATTTTTTTAATGAAATTTGTATTTTTTCATCAAAAACCTTATTATTTACAACGTCACATTCTTGAATATCAAATTTATCATTATTTGAATTTGTCATTTTAGTTTTAACAAAATCAATTATATCTTTATTTATATCTAATCCAATAAATTTTCTATTTAATTTTTCACATTCATAAAGAGTTGTTCCACTACCCATAAAGGAGTCTAAGACAATATCATTCTCTTTAGTATAACGACTTATAAGTTGATATGGTATTTGAGGTATAAAATTACCATGATAAACATTTGAATGTTTCCCAGATTTATCTCGTTCATTGATAAGCCATAAGGTATCAACATTTATTTCAAGAGATTTCCAATTATCTAAATCTAAATCATTAAATATCATACATATCCTTTATAACTTAAATTATCAAAAATTTTCGATAGATTTTAAATTTATCATTTCATTTATATATACTCTGAGTATTTACTAACAATATTATTTTCTTAATAAATTAGTCAAGATGTTTTTTGTTTTAGTTATAGCCATAAGATTAATTAGTTTTAAAGCACTAATTAACAGATTGTTAAAAGATAACTTCCGGCATTATTCATGAGAATTATTAATATGTTTTATACAAGGAATTCTTAAGAGACCTCCAAGATGCTTTTTTCCTTCTTGGAGGTCGCTTGTTTGTCTGTCAAAAAAAATCAAAAAAAATCATTTCGTGTCCTCAAATTAGCTTCGGTGTCATACTATAATATATAGAGAAACATTTTAAAAAAAAGGAGATCAAGAAATGAAAAATCAAAAAAATAATAGTTCATCAATTCAGTTAACAAAGGAATATTGGGATTACCTTATTTTTATTAAAAATATCAAAAGTCTTTCCGGTAGGTTTGGGAACCTTATATTCTACTCCTATGAAAAAACAAATAAGATTTATTTCAGAACATATCGTTATCCAAATCTAACAAAACACAATCATTCTAACGGTCAAAAAATACAATGTGCATCTTTATTATGGAAACAGGTTGATAATGACTTTAAAAATGATCTTAATGAATATGCAAAATTATTTCATCAACAATATAGGCAAGATAAGTCTATGCATATTACAGGTTACAATATTTTCTGTAAATGTATTTTAAAAATAACACATAAGGTTAGTTCCCTTACAGATCTTCGAGAAATTGCAGGAAATACTATTAATCAATGGATACAAAATAGTTATCTGGATAAACTTAACTCAGAGATAAACTTTACGGCTTATTTAATAAAGCCATAAATTATATTAAACATTGTTCTGTAAGCTTCTTTAGACTGTTTCAAATGTCAAAAAACATTCAAACAGGAAACCGGGCGGCTTATCCAAAAGTGTCATCCTGACCGAAGTGAAGCAATCTAATTACTTGTCTTATAATGATTTATGGGATTGCCACGCTTTGCTCGCAATGATAAAATTAGAATTTCAAGATAGAATTTAAAAGTTATAATTAATGATTATTTTTAAAAGACCGTTAATAATGAGCGTTTTATGAACTCAAATATAGTAAGAAATGACAAAAGCTATAAATAAAATTTGTCAAGAAAAAATACAATGGAAAAGGTCTGTTCACTTTTTACTAAGACGTTAGATAATGCTATTAGCTTCTAAGGATTAAAAATTGAACAGTCTCGTTTTTTCACACACTGCTCACCTTTGTGTTATTTGAGCGTTTTTAAATATGGCAATGGGCTAATAAATTCATACTCTTCTGATACTTTAAATAAATGATTAAGTAAAGAAAGATGTTCTGCACCAATTATTAATAATATTCTGTCTTCAGGTGTAGCTTCAATTCTCTGAATATTTCTTAAAATCCTTAAATTTCTATTATACCATCGACTTGTTTCAAAATCAACTCCGGTAAAGTCACCCTCTTGTTCTTCATATTTAAACAGTCCGGTTAAATAAACTGAAAGTCTTGAGTCAATATAATCAGGGTCGTTCAACTTAAGTAATTCATCTACAATACTTATTATTTTAGGAGCTTTACGATCTTCCTCAGTTTTGAGTTCATAAAAGAAGTTTTCGAATTTTTTGTATCTCAAACTATCATTAAAAAGATTATTTATACTCTCATAATAATGCCCAAAATCATCTATACAATAGATTTGTTCCAAGTGTTGATTTTTAGCTATTCTAAAACCTAATTGGTAGATTTCATTTGCAGGTAAATCAAATTTATGATTTATATATGATAAATATTCTGTGCTAATTTTTTCTTGTTTTGCCGGAGTTTGCTCAATAGCTATAATAGTTGGCTTGTAATCCTTAATTACATTAACTATATCGATAATTTCACTTCTAAAAGGCTCCTCAAATACAGAAATCTTATCATTCTCCTCTGTTTTTACTTCATCATTATTTGGGAAATGAAAATGAAACACTCCTAAGGTCATTATTTTAGGTTGAGGTGTGTCTTTTGCGTGAAGATATGATATAAATAATAGAATAATTGATATAATTACGAAAGGCTTGGTTCTAACATTTTTTAAAAATAACATTGTGAACTCCTTTAGTGTATTTATTTTTAATAAGTTATGGTATATGTAGAAAGTAAACTATTTGGCACTATTTTAATTAAATGCAAAAATAGTGCCAAATATAAAAAGGTTGACTTTTGGCAGTAAAAAATGCTTTTAAAAATATTTATTTTAAATTTTTCAAGACAACTTTTAATAGCCCAATGTGGGAGAAGATATGCAAAAACAACTAAAATCTTAGCCACATTTTTCAAAATGTGGGAAAAAACGATAACCTTTCTATTTTTGCCACTTTAGTGGCTTTTATTCCTTAAACCCACTGAAGTGGGTAAAGTGTTGATGGAGATAATTTTATCTCCACAGATTAAAGAGGCTGTCTAATGTTTATGAATGTAAACAAAATTTCGAAGAAATTTTGTCTTCCTGAGCGTAAGCGAAGGATCTCCTTGATCTTTATAAAGTATTACAAATCAATAGATGAGATTCTTCACTGCGTTCAGAATGACAGACCGGACGAGCCGTCTCGGCTCCAACTACCAAGGTTTGTTTGATATTTTAGACAGCATCAAAACCTTGGTTATGATTTTAATTTTTTTACTGATGCTCTTAGGCAATTACTGCTAATATAAAATAAGCTATAGTAATTATTTACTACTATTATCATTATCAAATACTCTCATACTTGGTCTTATTACCCCTGCTCT
>JALNXV010000232.1 GCA_023230175.1 Candidatus Cloacimonadota bacterium | reverse complement strand
CTTTAGAACTATCAGTCATCAATCAACATAAGCTAACTAACAACCAATGTGACAAAATTTACAAACTATGCTTTTTCTGTCAATATAAAAATTTAAAAAATCTTTATCTCCTTGACAAAATCCTCACTATATCTACCAATTATCAAACATATAAATATATTGATTTTTTTCTTAGTTCGTCTTACTTTAACCACTCTCTCTTCAAAACTACTAACCAAAATCTCATATAGTTTTATCGAAAAAGCGGTAAAAAGTATCCTTTTAAAAAATTGATTATTTTGATAAAATCAAAAAACCGAACAGACGTTCGGTTATGAAATTTACATTAAAAAGCAAATCAATATATTCGCACAAGAATATAGCTAGTTTATTTATGATATTTTTTCAGAAAATCTTCTACTTCAGGGATTCCGCCTTGTAAAACAATATAGCCATTATAAGGTTCGCCGGGGGTAATATCACGAGATACAGGAGTAAGCATAAGTCTTTTTACTTCTTCAGGGTCATTAGTTTGTCCGAGAGTCCAACCTAATTTTATATATGCAGTTTCAGGTAACAAATTTTCACCGGGAACAATACCAAGGCTCATCAAGTCTCTACCGGTATCATAGACAAACATATGAACATATCCCCATAGAGTTTGAACAGTCATAAAAATATGTACTCCTTTATCAACAGCTCTTTTTATTGCAGGATATACAGGTTTATTGATATGCCCGAGTCCTGTACCAATAATAACTATTCCTTTATATCCGTTATCAACTAAGGCATCAATAATATCCGGTTGCATATTAGGATAGTAATATACCATAGCTACTTTTTCTTCAAAAAAAGGTTGAACAATAACTTTTTTATCTTTACGTCTTTTATTATAATCTTGTTTTATTGGTTCGATGCAACCGCGTTTTACAGTTGCGAGAGGAGTATCGCCGATAGTACGGAAAGTAGAACGGTAAGAGGAATGCATTTTCCTAACTCTGGTTCCTTGATGTAATAAGCCATATTCATCGCTTGTTGGGCCAAACATACACACCATAACTTCTGCAATATCTGAATAACCTGCAGTATAGGCAGCATGAATAAGATTTAAAGCAGCATCTGAAGAAGGTCTATCAGATGATCTTTGAGAACCGACCATAACAACAGGAATAGGTAAATCTTGAAGCATATAAGAAAGGGCAGCTGAGGTATAATGCATAGTATCAGTTCCGTGTCCGATAATGATACCTTCGGTTCCTTTTTTTACTTCTTCACCGATAGCAACAGCGAGTTTTTTATATTGTTCCGGTCCCATATTTTCAGAAAAGACAGCAAAAAGTTTTTCTGTATCCAAATTACAAATATCAGCAAGTTCAGGAACAGCACCATAAAGTTCTCCCGGAGAAAAGGCAGGTATAACAGCGCCGGTTCTATAATCTAATCTTGAAGCTATAGTGCCACCGGTACCGAGTAGTTTTACGTTTGGAAAACCCTCTGTATAAGGAAATTCCTTTTCAGGAATTTTATAATGAGCTTCTTTATAGCCTTTTTCATTCATAGAAATAATTGTATCAATATCAATACCAACATTATAACCGGTAATAAGTTTAATAACAATATGTTTATCATCATCATTTTCAGATCGCGGCAAGATAATACCTTCAAAAAGTCCTCTTGAGGTTTCGATGACACAATCTCCCCATACTCGCATTTTATATTTTTTTAAAACATTTAAGGCTTTACCTTTATATCCTTTGAATACATCAAGCATTATATCATTCTCCTTTTCTGATTTTTTTAGTTACGATAGATTTTAATTCGGCGAGAGAAATATTACCGATTGCGATATGATTAATTTTTCCCATAACCCATCTTATTTTAGCAGCGTCTTGGTCAGCAGATTTTTTTGGGAAATTATCATACATATCAGAAAGGATATCGATTTGATTAATTATAAAATCATTTCTATATTTTTCGAAAGAAATCAAGGTTAGGATTGATTCAAAGCTTATATGTTGATTTTGAGAAAGCACAGGAAGCATTTTATAAATTAGATCAAACTCTATATCTCTATGCTGTAAAAATTTAATTAAGTCATAGATAAGATTAAAATCAAATTTTTCTTTTATATGCCCTGCGAGATTTTTTATATTTTGAGCAAAAATCAAGCTAATTTTCTTATGAGAAAGGTTAAAATCATTAGAGATTTTTTCAATTAACGGCATTAAGTTATTTTTTAAAATATATGTATAAGCCTCATTAGGCACTTTCCATTCTTTTAATTGGTCAAATCTGAAACTTAAATCCGGAGGTGAATCTTGGCAAGCTTTATCAATAAAATCTTGAGTTATAGAGATTGGTTTTGAATCTGTATCAGGGTACATTCTGTCAGGACCGGGTAAAACTCTTTCAAAGATAGTGGTCCCGTCCGGGATAGATTTTCTAGTTTCATTTGGTATTCCTTCAAAGGCTAACAAAGCTCTTTCTTCAATTGTTTCAAGAGCAGTTTTAACATCTGATTCCGGAGCGATAAAAACAAGTTGAGCATCATCTTCATTTGCTTTAAGAATCTCAGCAATTCTTTTCCAATCGTTTGGCTTAAGTGAGGGTATTAATTCTTCAGAATGAATCATATTTGGCTTTTCAAGGCAAGCAATTACTTTAAGTCTATCAGAAATTTCATCGGCAAAGATTTTACCGGGTTGAGTAAAATGAGAAAGAATCTCTTTAAATTTCGGTAGATTTACTGCATAAATTTTACAATTATCAGCTATAGCTCTATTTAAAAAACTAATATGTTTCCACTCTTCAGTAAAAAGTTCTTGAGCATTAATCTTCCATTTTTTTATATTATTAACTCTTTCATTGAGGGTTTTCTTTATTTCAAGCAAAGCGACTTGTCTAAATGCTTCATTATGGGTTAGAAGAGGGATCCATTTAATATGAGCGACCCCCTTAATTTCGATTCTTGTGCCGCCTGTGACACTTACATTCACATCTTGTCTTGCAGCTCCGATACCGGTTCTAACATTATTAGTACTTCTTGCGATAAATCTAATATTTTGACAAGCTTCAGCAGCCTCAAAAGGTGTAAGCATATCAGGATATGTCACAGTTTCAATCAAAGGCATTCCGAGTCTATCAGCAAAATACACTCTTTTATGACCAATATCAGATACTTCTCTACAACTATCTTCTTCAATACTAAATTGAATTAACCTGATTTTCTTATTAGAAATTGGTATTTCACCTTCTATACCAATGATAGCAGTCCTTTGAAATCCGGTCGGAATACTACCGTCAAGATATTGTTTTCTAGTTATATGAAGTTCCCCCACAAGATTAGTTTTAGAAAGGTTGGCAATTTTTATAGCACATTCTAAAGCTTGTTTATTAATAGGAAAAGGAGGAGTATCATCCATTTCATAAGTACAGGATGTTTTATTATTAATTCTATATGTAATCTCTTTTTTTGTTTTAAATTCCATAAGTGCGGTCCCGTCATACTCACCGAGTTCACTTAATGTTGGACGCATATGTCTTACAATTTCTGCATCATAGTCATTAAAATTATGATAATGCCCTGCTTTACACCTACAAAACAATTTTTTATCAGTTTTTAATTGTTGATGAACTTCTAAACCACACATAAAACCTATCTTTTGATAATCTTCATATTTTGCTTGATTAAGGTCAATCCAGCCAACTTTTTTCTTGCTTTTCTCACAGTTTTTCTGCCAGATATTTTTCATATTGCAACCTTTCAATGGACTTTTTTTAAAAGATATTTTTATTTTATATCTTGTCAATCGTTTTTTTAAGAATTATTTAAAATTTTTTATAACAACTCAATTTTTACTCTAATAAAGGCTATTATTTTAAACCATTGTTCTACAAGCTTTCCGGTTTGTAACGTGCAAGCAAGGATGCTCGCACAACAAATAAAAGGTGCAAGCAAGGATGCTCTCACAACAGATAAAAGGTGCAAGCAGTATGCTCGACAACAAAACAAAGTACTAACAGGAATATTTGCAAGAGAAACAAAAAAGGCACTGTTTTACCAGTGCCAAAGTAATATATATCTTTTATTTAATTATTCTTCAGAATTATGTTGATAAGCATCGATAATAGGTTTAGCGAGTTCTTCAGGTAATTTTTCATAATGTGAGAATTTTTGCTCAAATACACCACGACCTTGAGTTAGAGATTTAAGATTAGGGAAATAAGAAAAGAGTTCAACGAGAGGCATAGTAGCTTTAAGAATTTGTTTTTTACCTTGCTGTTCCATACCTTGAATTTTACCACGTCGAGTTGAAATATCACCCATAACATCGCCAAGATATTCATTTGGAATAATAATTTCAATAAGATGAATTGGTTCAAGAATAATAGGTTTAGCCATCATAAAGCCTTCTTTAAGACACATAGATGAAGCTATTTTAAAAGCCATTTCAGAGGAGTCAACATCATGATAACTACCAAAATAGACATCAACACAGATATCAACAACATTACAACCGGCGATAATACCTTTTTCCATAGTTTCATTTAGTCCTTTTTCGATAGCAGGGATAAAGTTTGATGGAATAGTACCACCAACTATGGAATTAATAAACTTAAAGCCTTCGCCTCTTTCGGTTGGACTGATTCTAAAATAAACTTCGCCATATTGACCTTTACCACCTGATTGTTTTTTGTGGCGATATTTATGATCAGCTTTACCCATAATAGTTTCTTTGTAAGGAATTTTTGGTACTTTAAGTTCGGCTTCAACCTTATATCTTGATTTTAGTCTTTTTTGGATTAGGGTCATTTGTTGTTCGCCCATACCTGCTAAGACATTTTCATGAGTTTCTGTATTGATAGTAGCAGTAACAGTAGGGTCTTCACTAAGAAGTTTTGTTAATGCTTGACCAATTTTATCTTCATCGTTTTGATTAGCAGCTTTGATTGCTTGCCAGTAAACAGGAGTTGGTAATTTCACTTCTTTATATTTCATTTTACTATTTGGAGTCACGATAGTATTAAGACCTTTAGCAACTTTAAGTTTTACAAGTCCGCCAATTTCTCCGGCTTTAAGTTCTTGAGCATCACTTCTATTTTTGCCGATAAAATAATACATAGAAGAAACCTTATCTTTAGAATCTTTTTCAGGGATAAATACATCCATACCGGATTTGATTGAGCCGGAAAATATTCTTGTAAACGCAACATCACCCATATTAGGGTCAACTACTGATTTAAATACATAAGCTAAAACTTCACCGTCAGGACTACAAATAAAGTTTTCAGGTTTATTATCATTAAAAATCTGAATGTCATTTTTAGCTTCAGGAGAAGGAAGATATTCAATTATAGCATCTATTAAAGCATTTACGCCAATATTTGCAATAGCAGAACAACAGAATGACGGAACAATAGTTCCCTCAATCAAAGCTTTTTGCAAACCTTTTTGTAAATCTTCATTTGATAGTTCCATACTTTCTAAATATTTTTCTAAGAGTACTTCATCGGTTTCGGCTACAGCTTCAGTCAAAATACCTTTAGCAGTTTCATAATCATCGTTAGAATCAGCAGGGATTTCTGCAGCTTTTCCGTCAATATATGCCTTGCCTTTAACAACATCAATCACACCTTTAAATGAAGATTCTTTACCGATTGGGATTAAGATTGGGGCACAAGTGATATTAGAATTTTCTTTAATACTTTCAAGCACTTTAAAATAATCAGAATTTTCAAGTTCCATTTTATTTACAACTACAGCCTTAGTAACCGGATTATTTTCAAGTAGTTCCAAAGATTTTTCTAAACCTACCTCATAACCAGCTGTTGCGTTAGCAATAATTAAAACGGACTCTACAGCACTTGCAGCAGTAATTTGATCTCCTATAAAGTCACCATAACCGGGTGTGTCAACCATATTAATTCGGAAATCTTTCCAGTCAAGATATGCTATTGAAGATACTAAAGAC
>JALNXV010000011.1 GCA_023230175.1 Candidatus Cloacimonadota bacterium | reverse complement strand
CTTCTCGACAGCCGAATTGCCAAGCTTAAGGAAGAAAGTCGCTATGATGAAGATGATCAAAGGCTTCTCGTAATGGGCACCGTACTTTGGTCTCTGAGCATCGTCCGTGTTCCTGTAAACAGGAGTATTCCCATCAGAAATGCGCTTTGAAAGCCGTTCTGTATCCACGATCTTCGGAAGAGTCAGGCAATAGACTCCAAGCACAGCCGAAGAGACGATGAAAGCCCTCAGGACAGTAGCATTGGAATCGGTATGGATCGCTCCTGAAAGTCCGAAGAAGAAGCACGCAAGAACATAGCCAAGCGTCCCGACTGTGCGGACTATCGAGTATCGGCCAGAATCGCCATCAAGACACGTGGTGGCAACCGCATCCAGCAGCGGATTGAGGCATGAATAAAGCCCACGGCAGAAGAACATCGCCGCCAGAGTGATCCAGACAGAGGACGACTTCGTCACAGGAATGAACAGCAAAGCAGAAAGAAGCGTGCACAGAATCACGGAAATCCGTTTCTTCCCCGTCCGGTCGGCAAGGTTAGCCACCACAAGCGGGATCACAACCGAAGCCGCCTCGCCGATGGCAAGGATCAGGCCCACCGCAGAATGATGGAAACCGTTGTTTCTCAGAACCAGCTGAAGATACGGATAGAAAGCCGCCGTGCTCAGATAGAACAGGAAGTCCAATATTGCGATTCTTGCCACACTCATTCTCCAATGTCCATGTCTTATACCACTTCGAAGCGATTTGTTCCATATCGCATCAGTGAAAATCCTTTGCGAAACTCATATCACATGCTAATCTGTTAATGTATCTGGCCAAACCCTGATTCATCGCCTGGACCGAGCAATTGAAATGAAGATCAAGAAAGCAGCTATCATCATACTTATTATCGTTTTATCAGCAGCCTCCTGCTTTGGAGCAAAAACCGTCAAAGCCATTCTTGCAGGCACAAGCTCCTCATCCGATTCCGGGGGAGACTTCGAGGGCTACACACATGACTACATCGAGAAGATCGCCGAGTTCTCAGGGTGGGATGTTCAGTTCATCAAGCTTGACGATGCCGACATGAACGAATCAATTCTCAAAGGAATGGAGATGGTCCGGAGCGGAGAAGCGGACATCATGTGCGGACTGTCAAGCAATGCAGCCACCCAGAAGATGTTCGATTTCTCAAGCAAGGACTTCATCATCGTCTACACTACTCTCAACTCTCTGGCAAGCAACTTCAACGTAACCGACAGCTCGTTCGCCAACGTTGACCTGCTCCGGGTCGGGGTAATCAAGGATGCCAAGACACGCAACGGCGAAGTCGAGGCCTTCCTTGCCAAGGAACAAGTGCAGTACACGCTCGTCCCATGCGAAAACGAAGATGAACAGCTTGCGCTCCTCGAAGCGGGCACCGTTGACGTCGTCTCAAGCATCTCGATCAGTCCGTTTCAAGGAACCAAGGTCATAGCCCAGTTCAGTCCAAGACCGTACTTCATCGCTGTGACAAAGGGCAGGACGGACCTCCTGAGTGACATAGACATGGCAATAACAGATATCGCCTCGGCCTTTCCACAGTTCGAAGAGCAGCTGTATGACAAGAACTTCAGCAACAAGGCCGGCAGCTTCAGCCTGACTGAGAGCAACAAGAAAACAATAGCCCAGATCGGAAGCCTTGATGTGCTTTTCGTTGCTGAAACAGCTCCATATTCCATGATTGATGATGATGGCAACCCCCACGGAGTGCTGGTTTCACTTATCAAGGACTTTGCTGAGAAGACAGGGCTGAAGCTTAATTTCTACAGTTTCGATGCCAAGAGCGAGTCATTTGCCAGTATGCTCGACCGCTGCGGGATAGACTGCATCCTTGGCACGCCGATCAACAACCGTTACATTTCCAAGTACAACCTCATCACATCCCTGCCTGTCGACAGCTCTGAGGTCGTCGCATACAAGAAGAAAAACCTGAGCAAGCCGCTTTCCGAATGCACTGTCGCTCTGCCCACAGGCTCAGACCTTGCCGACAGCATCCAGTGCAAGCAGTTCGTTTACGGAGCATCCGACAGAGACTGTATCCTTATGGTGGACCAAGGCAAGGCGGATGTCGGCTACGGCATCAGGCTCACGACAGCCTACTATACTTACGATACTTTCGCTTCTCTGATCACGACCCCTGTTGTCGGCATGGACAAGGACATCTGCTTCGCCCTTTCCCGCAACCTGGACAAGGATCTGATAGCAATCCTCAACAGCTACATTGCAGACATCTCAAACGAAACTCTTGCTTCATTATATGCAGAAGCAAACAACCAGAACGAAAAGAACCCGATGCAGCTGATGGCTCGCACCAGACCGTGGACACTGGTTCTGTTCTCATCTGCTTTCATCATCCTGGTTGCAGGCTTCCTGCTTTTCTTCATTCTGAACAATCGCAGGAAAAAGCAAAATGCGCTTCTGCTCGAGGCAAACAGCGCAAAGAACGAATTCCTGGCCAGAATGAGCCATGACATGCGCACTCCGATCAACGGCATCCTCGGAACAGCCAAGCTAATGAAGGATGAAACAGACATAACCCAGATTCAATCGGATGCAGACGCAATAATCAATTCCAGCGAGCTTCTTTCAGGCTTGATCAATGATACGCTTGACATGAGCAAGATCGAAAGCCGGCATCTTGAGCTTCATCCCTCGGTCTGCGACCCAAATATCCTGTTCGATTCAGCTATCGATATTCTCCGTCCTGAGATATTCCGCAAGAACCTGAATCTTTCAGTCGAAGGCTCTTCAGCCATGCTCAAGCCTGTGGTTGCCGATTCCAGCAGGCTTACGCAGGTGCTCAACAACATAATAGGGAACTCCATCAAATTCACTCCAGAAGGCGGATCGATCGCAATACAGCTCCATCAGCTCCCTTCCGATTCGGAATCAGAGGCTTTCCAGTTCCTGATCCGTGATACAGGAATCGGGATGAGCAAGGAATTCCAGAAGCATATGTTCGAGCCTTTCTCCCAGGAAAACAGGATCAACACAGATTCCGACATCGGCACAGGACTCGGTCTGTCCATAGTCGGCCAGCTTGTCAAGCTGATGAACGGAACAATCGAAATCAGCAGCGAAATCGGGAAAGGCACTGAGACAATCGTCTCGTTCCGCTTTCCTCTGGCATCCAGCGCTCCAGCAGCCAAGGTTCATCCTGATGTCTCCGGTCTGGCCGGACGCAAGATACTAATCGTCGAGGACAACTCTCTTAATGCAGAGATTGCAAAGCGTATCCTGGAGAAGTCAAAGATCACAGCCGAAATTGCAGTCGACGGACAGAAAGGTCTTATTGCATTCGCATCCTCAAAGCCTTCCCAGTTCGATGCAATTCTGATGGATGTGCGCATGCCTGTGATGGATGGACTAGAAGCAACACGTCAGATAAGATCGCTTTCCCGTCCTGATGCGGCCTCTGTCCCTATCATAGCAATGAGTGCCAACGCCTACCCCGAAGACAAGGCGAAGGCAGCCGAGGCTGGAATGAATGCATATCTTTCAAAGCCGATTGACATAGACCTTCTGTACTTCACTCTAGGCAGCTGCATCCCAAGCTGATCGCCGGCAGCATGCTTCGGATTCACTGCTGGCTTTCTTTGATTCTTCTGATGATAGGCGCAGCATCACTGCTTCGGAAGAAGTCATAGGAACTAGATGGAAGCAATGCCTTGACAGTAGCCCAATCATCCTCTTTTATTGCTTTTCTTACATTTGAGGCGCTGATTGGGACACCGTTTACCTTCAAACGTGGTATAATCCTGAAGCTTATTCCTTCTTTCGGAAGCTGGGATCGAAGGACATCGTTGTAAATGGATGTAACAGCACTCAGCGGTTCATTTCCGACAAAGCGCACTGTGATATTCAAAGCCTTGGCAATTTTAGTGAATACAATGGCATCAAGCCTTGCCTGCGCCTGGGCAACGCTTATCTCATCCTTGAGAAAATAGCTGGGGAAAGTTGCACTGCTGATAATATAAGAGCCAGTGTCATGAATAATGATTTTATCCAGATTCTTTATCGCTTCTTTTACTAGGCTGTACCTGACACTGTATGGAATAATCGAGAGGTCTTCGCTTACAATGAAAAGATGCAGGTGATCACACTCGCTGCACGCTTTCTCCAGAAGGTATTGATGACCCTTTGTGAAAGGATTTGCATTCATCACCACAGCACCGCTGATGCCTTCTTCGAATCTGGTCCTGGCCAAAGCGTCAATATAAGAAGAAAAACCATCCTTGCAATTCTCCATGAAGACGAATGAATCATCAACCCGTGCAATCTCATGAAAACCAAGTTTCTCAAAAAATGAAGAATAGATCGCCTTTGAATAAATGAATAAATGGGAGTTGCCCCTGTCCGCCTGCACTTCTGCCAAGTGGGTGACTATCAGATTCAACAGTCCCTCGCCTCTGTGAGCTGAATCTACAGCAAAGCATCTGAGCATGTTTCTGAAAGCCGAGCCGGTAGCTATCACGTTGGAATCAGAATCAAAGATTGCAGCTATGTAATCCAGGTTCCTATCAAGCTCTATGCCTTCCTTCTCAAGAAGCTTCTTTACCTTTGAAACTGTTTCTGCATCGGAGAAACCAACAGGAGAAACGTAATAATCAGTCAAGCTCTTCCTCCTTCTTCAGAAAATGCAGAAACAAGCCGCAAGCAAGCAAGTCGGCACTTCCACCTGGAGATAAGTTATCCCTGATATACAATTCATCAACCTTCCTGATTTCAGACATGGCAGCAAAGCCTGATTCTATAAGTTTCCCAGCCTTTTCTGCTTCTTCCTCAGCTTTCTCAACACTGCTTCGTGCCATCATATTAGTATCCTGGGCAGCTGCGATAATTGCCATTAAGGCATTGGCAGAAGCTTCATCCCAGCTTTTACCATCAGATAGCAGTTTTTCCAGCACTTTCAGGCCATAGTTCTGCACAGTTGGAAAACCTGATTCAGCTTCACCCCTGATCCCAGCAATGCGATGCTTCTGGTACAGCATCTGACCGGCAGTGATGCCAGCTCCCGCCTTGCAGACAGAAGCCATGATGCCCTTTGTCATAAGTGCGCAGTTTCTCAGGATTTCATCAGTGTTGCCCCAGTGACCATAACCAGCCAGACCAACGGCACAGCACATAATCCCAAGTGAGAAAACAGCACCCTTGTGAGTGTTTATTCCCTTTGTCTCATAAAACATCTGCCGCTCCGCTTCTTTTCCCAGCTCTCTGAGCCTGACAAAGCTGTCAGCAGGAGAAGCAGAGCCAAGACCTGTCAGGAATGCAGACTTGAAATAAGGACAAAGGACAGCAGAGCTTCCCATGAATGTGAAAAAATCCATATCCTTATGTGAACCGTTGTTGTTTCTATCCACAAGCCCTGGCTTTGGAGTCGCGGTGACCTCATAGAGCAAAGCCTTTACTGCCAGCACAGAAACCCTATTGGCTGAATCATCAGAGACAGCTTTGTCCAGGATAGAAGACACTTTTGCCTGAAGTTCACCTAAGCTATGTACACGCCTGGAAGCACACTGCTTGGCAGGGCAGCCGCAGATCAGACATCTTCGCTCCTGTTTCCCAGAAGCATTTCTTCCAGCTTTCAAGCCATCTGTATTGATAATGTCTATATCAAACAATCGCCCAAGCTCATCCTGGTCCTCAATTTCCAAGGCCATCGCCTTCAGAATGCAAGCATCAGCGTCTGCGCAGATCAAGGCCTCAGGACCTGTTGGAATATAAAGGATTCTCTTTTCCAGAATTTCTGCCTTCATTCCATATAAACCGCCGATGATTCTTCTGCATCCGATCCTGAAAGCCTGCTCCACAGCTGGACTTGTTTTCACAGGACCCGGGATATTCATGGAAAAAGAAATCACAGGCTTATGGTACCGAGACAGCAATTCATGCTGGGCTGCTGCCCTGTCATCACGGCACTGCATCATCATCTCTACAGTAACTTGATTCATGCAGCAGCCTCACTGGCGGCAAGCTTCTTTATTGGTTTCCAGACCTTGAAATACATGCAAAGGCTGCTTGCAGAAGCCCCGATCACCTCAGAAAACACCTCAGCCCAGAAAACACCAAGCACACCGAATCCGACACGGGGAAGGATAATCGTAAGCGGTACAATAAGGAATACTTTTCTCAGCAGAGAGAAGAACACTGCATACCCGGGATGTTTCAGGGCAGTGAATGCATTCTGGGTTGACGTCTGAAGAGGCATCATGAAGAACATGCAGAAATAGATCCGGATGCAAGGTATGCAGGTTGCAATCAGATCCGGGTCACTTGTGAATATCCGGACAAGAAGCTGCGGAAACAGCATCAGAATTGCCCAGATGAAGACAATATAGCCTAATGACATTTTCATCAGGAACGCTATCGACTTGTCTACCCTTGAGTATTTCTTTGCACCATAATTGTAGCTGATAACAGGCTTTGCACCCTCAACAAAACCAGAAACCGGCTGATATGTCACCTCCCTGATGGAATTGATGATTGACATGGAAGCTATGTAAAGCGTGCCGTACACCCCGCCGAATTGCCTCAGCGTGGCGTTTACAATGCCCTGTGTGATGCTGTTGGTAGCCTTGAATGTGAATCCGCTCACACCCAGCTTCATGATATCGAAAGAAATCTGTTTCTCAACCCTGAGGTGCCTGAGCTTTATCGGAGCTTTCTTTCCTGCAAGGAAAGCAACAACCCACAGTGCGCTGAAGAACTGGGATATCACCGTAGCTACTGCAGCTCCCTTTATTCCCATATTCAATGTGAATATCAGTAAAGGATCAAGTATGATGTTCAGCACTGCTCCTATAAGCACAGTATACATGCCTATGCCGCTGAACCCCTGCATGTTGATGAAGCTGTTCATCCCCAGTGAAATCAAGACAAATACAGTACCTATGATATAGATATCAAAATACTCGCATGCATAAAAGGCAGTAGTCTGATCTGCTCCCATGATCATCAGCAGGTCCGAGGTGAAGAAGTAGAACAATATCATCAGAACCAAGCCTGAAATCAATAGCAGCGTAAAGGCATTTTCCATGATATGGCATGCCTTGCTGTCATCTTTCTCTCCTCGGGCAATTGCACTCAAGGTAGCTCCGCCATAGCTGCAGAGGTTGGCAAACGCTGTGATTATCGTTACGAAGGGAAGAACAAGACCTATCCCGGTAAGTGCTTCAGTCCCGCACCCCGGGATATGACCAATATACATCCTGTCAACAATGCTGTAGGCAACCTGGACGAGTTCCGCAAGAATTATCGGAAACGCCAGGCGGAAAACATTGGAAGAAATGCTTCCTTTGGAAAAATCACCCTTCTCAACACTTTTCATCTAATGCCTGTTTCAATGCAGATTCTGCCTGATCTGGTTGAGTCTGCCGCCACAGATAAGCATATCACGCTGCAGGTCGCTTGCTTCCAAAGCCATGCTGAACTGAGTGCCTTTTGTCAGGTTCCTGACAAGAATATCACCGCCGTTCTCCACCTGCTTCACTGCATCATCGATGCTCAGCACATCAGACTGCGTTATATTATCATAATCAGCCTTATTCTTGAAAGTTAGAGGCAGTATTCCGAAATTGCAGAGATTTGCCTGATGGATACGCTCAATGGACAAAGCCAGCACAGCCCTCACTCCAAGATACATCGGGCATATTGCCGCATGCTCTCTCGAAGAACCCTGTCCATAGCTGAGACCTGCAACAATGAAATCTGCCTTTCCTGCGTTCTTGTTCTCGATGCATCTTTTACTGAAAGATGGATCCACGCCTTCAAAGACGAATGTGGAATACAGCGGGATATTAGAACGGTACTTCAGTCTCTGGCCTGCAGGCATGATGTGATCTGTAGTAATCTTATCACCAAGCTTTATGCACACAGGGCCCTCCAGCTTGCTGTCAAGAGCAGGAGACTGAGGAGGATTCCCAATATTCGGTCCTCTGAAGATTTCCGGCTTCTCAGCATAGCTATCCGGGAATATTAACATCGAATCATCATACTTCCTCTTTCCTCTTTCAGGCACAGCTATGTCTTCAAGACCGCAGGCAGTAGGATCGGTCAGCACTCCAGTGATGGCACTCACAGCAGCAGTCTCAGGGCTTACAAGGTATACCTGAGCATCCTTTGTCCCGCTTCTGCCTTCGAAATTCCTGTTGTTGGTTCTGAGGCTTACACCCTTGCTTGACGGCGAACAGCCGTTTCCGATGCAGAAGCCACAGGCGCTCTCCAGAATTCTGGCACCGCATTTGATAAGACGTCCGAGGCTTCCATCTGCAGCGATTGCAGCCAGCACATCCCTTGACCCAGGAGCTATGCCCAGAGAGAGGCATTTGTTCACGGTCTTGTTCTCAAGTATCCTTGATGTCTTGTACAAATCAGCATAAGAGGAATTGGTGCAGGAACCAATGAGTATCTGATCCACCTTCATGCCGGCAATCTCGCTGACAGGCACTACATTCCCTGGGGAATGCGGGCAAGCGGCCATCGGGACAACCTTTGAAAGGTCAATCTCAAAGAGATCATCATAAACAGCATCATCGTCAGGCCTGATTTCCCTGTAGCACTCTCCACGCGACTGTTTTTCCAGAAAAGCCTTTGTTACCGAATCAGACGGGAATACACTCGTCGTGACACCGCACTCAGTTCCCATATTGCAGATAGTCGCTCTTTCAGGAATGCTGAGAGACGCAATGCCGCTTCCAGTATACTCGAAGACAGAATTGACATTCCCTTTTACTCCGAAACGCTTCAGCACAGTGAGAATCACATCCTTTGCTGTGCAGAATGGCCTGAGTTTCCCAGAAAGCCTGATTTCTATCACTTTCGGGCAGACGATGGAATACGGTACACCTGCCATGGCAAGAGCAACATCGAGCCCTCCTGCACCTATGGCAATCATTCCAAGGCCGCCGCCGGTCGGCGTATGCGAGTCAGAACCGAGAGATGTCTTTCCCGGAGCACCAAAGCGCTCCAGATGAACCTGATGGCAGATTCCGTTTCCAGGCCTCGAGAGCACAACCCCTTTCCTTGCGGCAACGCTCTGAAGGTATTTATGGTCATCAGCATTCTCGAATCCAATCTGAGTCGTGTTGTGATCAATGTAGCTTACTGCAAGTTCATTCCTGACTTTATCCAAACCAAGAGTCTCGAACTGCAGATACGCCATCGTTCCGGTGGCATCCTGAGTCAGCGTCTGGTCAATATGAATCCCGATAGGATCGCCTTCTATAAGGGAACCCTCCATTAAATGAGCTTTTAAAATCTTGTAAGTTACGTTGTTTCCCATATCCAACTCAAATACTAACTGGCTGTATCTGCCTGACTACATCCAGAATCGTGCCATCTCTGGCTTCCATCACAGCTACTACCTTATCTTTCCACTTCAGCTCATCAGGAGTGCCGACAAGACTGTAAGCCTTCTGCTGAAGCGATTCGATACTGACATGCTTGATATTAGCATCATCAAGGCATTTCACCAAGTCCGTCCTTGCTGGGTTCACTGCAATTCCATAATCTGTGACCAGAACATCAACGCAATCTCCCGGTGTAGTCACAGTAACGACATGCTTGCAGACCGTAGCCATCCTGCCACGGGTAAGCGGCGTTACAATGATGCAGCACTTGCTTCCTGCGGCTGCATCCGGATGCCCTCCAGGAGCTCCGCGAAGCACTCCATCAGAGCCTGTAATCACGTTGACGTTGAATGATGTATCTATCTCAAGAGCTGCAAGCACGACAAAGTCAAGATTGTTTACAAATGCACCTTTGTTCGCAGGATTTGCGTACTGGGATGCGCTCATCTCATAATGACCCGGTGTCTGATTTATTGAATTGACTGAATCAAGATCGAAGTCCTGAACATCAATGACCTTCCCGACCTTGCCTTTCTTCAGCATTTCAACCATAGGACCGCAGATTCCGCCGATTGCCCACCCCATCTTGATGGACCTTTCATCCATTATTTTTTCAAGGAAGAGATTGGCTGCCAGCGACGGCCCGCCTACTCCGGTCTGGAAGGAAAATCCATCCTTGAAGTACGGCGTGCATGCGATAATCCTGGCTACATCCTCAGCCATCATGAGATCCCTTGGATTCTTGCTAATCTTAGCTGCTTCAGAGGCTATCTTCTTTGGATCGCCAATCGAATCAACTACGACTACAGCATCAACATCTATGGCTTTGACTGAAGCAGGATAATTAGGGAAATCCACCAGGCAATCAGTGACAACCACTACCTTGTCTGCGTATTCGGCATCCATCATTGCATATCCCATGCTGCCGCAGTTGCTCTTTCCACCGATTCCCCTGCAGTTTCCCTGACAGTCAGACGTCGGAGCAGCTATGAAAGCAATGTCGATATGAACCTCTCCGGCTTCGATTGCCCTTGGCCTTCCGCCATGGCTGCGAAGTATGGCAGGAGTCTTCAGCTTGCCGGCAGAAACAACCTCACCTACTCTTCCCCTGATCCCGGATGTCTGGATCCCGATGACCTGCCCTTTTTCAATGTATTCAGCAATGGGATCATGGGCATCGCCAAGCGACGTTGCTGCGATGGTCAGATCCCGCAGCCCAAGGTCATCGATTGCAGCCTTCATCACCATATTGGAAACGTAGTCGCCGTTTCTAAGGTGGTGATGAAAGGAGAAAGTCATTCCGCTCTTCGCACCGCACAGTCTGAGAGCTTCTGAAAGCGAAGCAACAACCTTTGTTTCCTGCGGTTTCTCATGTCTGACAGTCTTTCTGCAAGCCTTGCATATCATCTTGCCGTCCAGATAGCAGTTTCCTTTGTATACCTCTTTTCCACCAGTCAAGAGATAGTCAGGAATATCACGTCCTACAGCATTGATCATACCAATCCTCCATCATACAGTCCGCAGGCCTTTGCAAGCTCAAGCGTCCGCTGGGCACCTGGTATAAAGGCAATATCTATCATCTTTCCATCTACGGTGAATACTCCGATTCCTGCTGCAGACTGCTCCTTGTAGGCTTTGATTATCTTCTCTGCCTGCTTGATTTCCTTTTCGGTAGGAGCAAAAATCTCATGAACCGGTCTTATCTGTTTCGGGTTGATCAGGCTCTTGCCATCAAATCCCATAGCTTTGTTCTGCTTCAATTCAGCCATGAAGCCTTCATCATTGTCCAAATCAGTATAAACAGTATCAAAGCATTGAATACCTGCAGCCCTTGCTGCCAGAACCACAAGCCCACGTGAAGCCACAAGGTCAATTCCGTCAGTCTGGAACTTAGTCTGCAGGCTCTTTCTCAGGTCACCGCCTGAAATCGCCACTCCGAACATCCTGTCAGATGCCATGCAGATTTCATATGCATTGAGAATTCCTTTCGGACTCTCAAGAGCAGCCATCAGAAGCGTTCTTCCTTCTTCCACACCGAATTCACGCTCTGCATGAAGCACTGCGCTATCCACTGTCCTGACATCATCAGCACTCTCGCATTTTGCGATTCTGATGCCATCAGCCCCGCATGCGACACAGACACGGATATCTTCCTGCCAATGAGGTGTATCAAGGCCATTGATCCTCACTATAACCTCAGTGTCACCGTAATCTATTGTTTTCATTGCATGATAAAGGGAGAAGCGAGCTGAATCCTTCTGGTTCTCTGCTACCGCATCCTCAAGATCAAGCATGATTGAGTCACATCCGTAGATGTATGCGTCCTTGATTAAACCAGGCTTCTGGGCGTTCATGAACATCATGGTACGTCTGAGCCTGAAGCGCTCCGGTCTTGGCCGTGGAATCATTTTATCATCCCTCCCCACGGAATATTCGTCTCTGATTTACTGCAGCTTCTGAAGACTGCGCACTCTACTCTAGCCTTTATTGTGCAATCCAGTGCACCTTGGTCAATCACTGACACTCTTGCATTGGTGACATCCAGTCTTTTCAACGTATCAAGCACAACCGCCTTGATCTGACGGCCGTACTGATTCATCACGCTGGATGTCAGTTCTAGCTGTATGCCAGCATCCGAAGGTTCTACAGTCACCATCGAGTCAGAACTCTCCAGCGTTCCTGCAACAGCTGTTTTGTCAATTGTCACTTCTGCCTCCGGAGTTTCTTCACCAGCGGGCGAAGAGCAGGGCTAAGCAGCATAAGTATGCAAGCTGATATAACCACAGCAGAAATCGGTGTTCCGAACAATACCTTGAATACATTGGCCTGATTCATCACATAAGCTCTGGAGAAGTGCTCCTCGCACATCGTTCCCAGAACAAGCCCCAGGATTATTGCCGCACTGTTCAAATGCATATACTTGACCACAATGCCAAGAACACCTGCAATGACCATGATCTGGACACCGACGAATCCACCCTCTGAATATGATCCGATAAGGGCAAGCATCACGATGATAGGTCCTAGGTAACTGTAAGGAATGGAAAGAATCTGAGCAAATACTTTCGCAATGCCGATTGCAATCACAACCATGAGGATGTTGGTCACAACCATGGAAATGAATGTTGCAGAAAGAAACTCAGGCTGCTTTGTCAGCAGAAGCGGTCCCATCTGAACACCCTTCAAGGCCAAGGCGCTCATCATGACAGCGGCAGCATTTCCACCAGGAATGCCGAGGGTCAGAAGAGGAACCATTGCTCCACCTGTTGCTGCGTTGTTTGCTGTCTCAGAGGCAGCGATGCCATCAATGATTCCGGTACCGAACTTCTCAGGATAACGTGAAAGCTTGTTCTCCATTGCATAACAAGAGAAAGAAGCAATCGTTGCGCCAGCACCAGGCAGGATTCCGATTACTGTTCCGACGATGCTGCATCGAAGCATGACCCACTTGATTGCCCACATTTCCTTGAATGAAGGCATCTTGGTGTTGACACGGCCTTTCGATATTCCATCTTCTGCCGAAAGACGTTTGTCTGAACTAGTCTGCTTGAGGACTTCAGTGACAGCAAAAAGACCGATCAGCACTGGAATCATCTCAATGCCAGCCAGAAGCTGCCTATTGCCGAATGTGAGTCTCTTTACTCCAGCAATAGGATCCTGTCCGATGCAGGCAAGGAGCAGACCAAGAAGCCCTGACATTATTGTAGTGAGGATATGATCCATATCCAGGACGCTAAGGATTGACAATCCAAGGAATGTCACTGCGAACAGATCCCCCTGCGAGAATGCAAGAGCTGCAGCAGAAAGAGGCTTGCTCAGTACGAACATCACAATTGCAGAGAACAGACCGCCGACTGCAGAGCAGAAGAGAGCCACTCCAATTGCTTTCCCAGCCTGCCCGTTCTTTGCCATTGGATAGCCGTCGAACGTTGTGGGAGCCGATGATGGAACTCCCGGGATTTTAAATAGAATTGCTGTAATCGAACCACCTGTGATTGATGAGCAATAAATTGCCACCAGGAAGACGATTGCAGGAACTGGTGCCATCGTGTAGGTGAAAGTCAAGCCTAAAGCAACAGCCATTGTTGCACTTACACCAGGAAGTGCTCCGAATATTGTACCAAGCACTATGGCCAGAAGGACCATCAGAAAATTACCGCCACCGAAAACAGCAGACAGTCCGCTTGCGAACATTTGTCCTAAACTCATATTTCAACTAGCCCCCTTAAAACAGATTCTCAAGCATCAGTGCGAAATCCCTCAGGAATCCGACTGTGCCTCGCGGAAGCGTAACATCAAGCAATCCGCTGAATATGATGTGGAGCAAGAATGATACTCCAACAGAAATTAGAAGCAAACGCCATATTTTCTTTTCTCCGAGCAGAAGCCCATAGCAGAAAAGAATAAAGAACGATGTTACTATGAAACCTAATGGTTCCAAGATAAGTGAAGCTATTACGAGAATAAGGATCCCCAGGAAAGTCTTGCTTTTGAAGAAAGCAAGACTCCCCTGATAGAAAGCTTTAAACGTAAACTTAGGATTACCCTTGTTCTTCCGGAAAATCTTGATAATGTTGATGACGATGCATATCACCAGCAGGGCAATAATCACCTTCGGCCACACATCAGGCATCAGATTAGAAGGATTCTTCATGTAGCTTTTTGAAACAGCTGCTTCTAGAACGTGTGTAAAGTATGCATATACCAAGAACACGAGCAGAAAGATATTGGCAAATAACTCAAACAAGGGTTTATCTCCTTTTCTCCATTATCTAGTACTTCAACTATTTAAGATCGTCGTAGTCTTTAGAAAGAGTATCCTCGGCCTTCATGTAGTCACGAAGACTCTTGTACTCACTCTGGCAGAACTCAGCAAGCTCTGCGCCTGCTGCTGGAACGGTGCGCTCGTCGTAAGCTGCATTGTGAAGGAATTCTGTCCATGACGGATCCTTTCTGCACTTCTCGATCGCTGCAATCAGAGCTTCTTCAGCGGCCTTCGGGGTTCCCTTCTTGGCAAATATTGCACGCCATGGGCCAGCGTAGGAATCAATGCCTACTTCAGCTGTGCATTCGCATGACGGGAAGATGGAAAGACGATGTTCGCAGAACACAAGAAGAGGAACGATGTCGCCAGATTCAATGAGTCCGCTCATGTCATCATATCCACCGACTGCAAGGTCGCAGTGTCCGCCGGCAAGGTCTGCATTGACTTCTGAACCGCCGCCATACTGGACAACGTTAAGGTCAAGACCCTTTGTTGCAATCTCGAAGCACATTCCATCAACGCCAGTAGCGGTGAGCATGCCTACAGAGACTTCATATGGATGAGCTGCAGCATATTTTCTAAGATCTGAGAAATTCTTGATTCCATACTTGTCAAGCTGTTTCTTTGAACCAGCCAGCATGTTGATGGAGTGAACCAGAACATCGACGCAGTCGAATTCCGTCTTGAAATCCATAGATGTATTGCCAAGCATGTCCTGGATGTACAGAGACTGTGTTCCAAGCATGAATGTGTATCCATCGGCAGGCTGCTTGTAGACATATTCAACAGCTGTGACTCCACCGGCACCGGTTTCATTACGTACTTCTACAGGAACTCCGAGTTCTTTCTGAAGCAGTGTTGCCATTGGGCGAAGCGTGCTGTCAGCACCGCCACCAAGTCCCCACGGGCAAACCAGTTCAATTTTTCTCTCGAATTTCCACTCACCTTCAGCCACAGGGGCGGCTTCTGATGAACCGTTTGCAAATGCTGTGAATGCAAGTGCAAAGACCAACAAAATTGTCAGCAGTTTTTTCATTTTTTATTCCTCCAATTGTGAATAACAGAACCAACTTCCATTGCAGGCAGCCTTCCCTTCCAAGGAAAGCAAGACCCTGTAATTATGTTAATGGTAACACCACTTTTCGATTCTTGAAATTGAATGTTTTTCATAGGTATCTATGAGTTTTTGGAATGTTTTCGTGTATTGACACCCTTGTTAATAAACGAAAACAAGTTTATTCTTTTCATATCAAGTCACTTCTTCGGAGTTAATTATGGATGAAATCGATTTCCTGTTATTGAAAGCTATAGATAAAACCAGGAATCTAACTAAAGCCGCAGATCAAGTCAACATGACGCAGTCAGCTCTTTCAAAGCGTATAAGAGCCATGGAGGAGGAATTGGATACAACGATTTTCCTACGAACCCACAGCGGTGTACGATTCACTGCAACAGGCGAGAAGGTCCTGCAATCCTGTTCATTTGCAGCAAAAGAGATATCTGATCTCAAGCTCTTCTTGAAAAAGCATGATGGCGAGATTTACGGCAGCCTGACAATAGGTGTTTCCGATAACTACATGCAATACCACCTAGCCGATGTCATAGAAACATACAACAAGAAATATCCCCTTGTGACAATTACTTTCAAGACTGATAAAGGGCACTTGATTTACCCACGTGTACTTGGAAACAGCATAGACCTAGGCATTATAAGAGGTGAATATGAATGGGATGGATTGAAGATCCTTCTCAGCCGTGAAAGCATGTGTGTTGTTCGCAACAAAGAACTTGAAACCATTCCTCTTGAGAATTGCAATTATATAGACCGCACCACGGATTCAACTCAATCTGAGCTCATGTACAGATGGCGCCGTGAAAACAAGATGCTCAGATGCAAGACGATGATTACCTTGGATTCGATTTCTTCCTGCATGGAACTAGTCCGCCGCGGCATGGGCTGGGCATTGATTCCGGAAGTAGCTTTGAAGGATTACAAAGGGAGCATAAAGCCATGTTATTTTCAGAATGGCGAGCCTTTTGTGAGGTCGACTTATATTTACTGCAAGACTGAAGTAGCTAAGCTGCCCCAGGTCAAAGCTTTCATCAATGAAGCGATTGAAAAGAAAATCACATATCCTTTCGGAGGTGCTCCGATTCAGATGTGGAGCAACAGGATAAAGTAAAGACTCTGTTTTGGTTCAACAGAGTCTTAAGGTAAGTGGAACTCTTTGTAGCGTGATACAAATGTTCACTTGGTGAACAAGAAGCTGTTCACTGTGTTCACCTCAAGTTGGACGTCGACAAAACATTGTTCACCTTCACACTCTACTAAGTGCTGATGTTGCAAGCTTCCATTGGCGTCCCTCCGTTGAGCTTAATACAAAACCTAGCGATGTCAACAAGGCAAAGTTCAAATATTGTGCATGAGGATTCAAGAAATTTGATGGATATCAACATCTATCATCTATTATTTAAGCCGATTCGAACTTCGCTGGAGTCCTTGAAAACCACCCTGATGCTACTATCCTTAGAGACAATCATCCTGTCCCCCAGCGTATTCCACAATCCGACATCAAAGCCGTCAATAACAGCGTCTTGGCTTTCCATCGCCTTGAGAAAGCTCCTTATTCGGACTGCGCTCCTATTTCTTTCATCAAGCCTAGCTTTCAGCTCGGCCACTCTATCGTTCAGAATACGATACCTTTCACCCAGGCTTTCCTCACGCTGCTGGTCAATCGGAGCGGAGACGCATTCTGAGTAAAGGGACAGCGTTAGCTTGCCCACTTCATCAAGCTCATCGCTTGCCTTGCCTATCTGATCTTCAAGCATTCCGGTATTGAGAGCCTTGGCAAGAATGACCTTCAATCCGCTCATGGTCCTGTCCTTGTCGGAAAGAAGAATCCTGACTGCTCTTGAGAATGCATCCTTGAGCTGCTCTTCGGTGACATGCCCCGTCGAGCATCTGGTTCCCCTTTCGTACTTGGAATTGCATCGCCAGACGATCCTTCGATACTTATCGGTAGAATGCCAGACCTTAGGGCCAAAGGATGATCCGCATTCTTCGCAGAAGACCCTGCCAAGGAAAAGGGTCTCGCCACACTTGATTCTTACCTCATCCCTATGCTTTATCTCAGCCTGAACCAGATCGAACACCTCCTTGGAGATTATTGCAGGATGGCTGTCCTCGACGTAGTACATGGGAACCTCGCCGTTGTTCCTCTGGCGTTTCTTGGACAGGAAATCAGGAGAGAAGGTTTTCTGAAGGATGGCATTGCCTGTGTACTTCTCATTCTGGAGAATGCTCTGGATTGTATTTGGATACCATTTCTTCTTCCCCCCAGGAGAAAGGATGCCCCTTCCCATCAGGCCATTTGCTATCGCAGCAGGGCCTTTTCCTAAAAGGCAGCAATTGTAAATTTCCCTAACTATCTCCGCCTGAGCCTCATCAATGGAAGGTCTGCCATCAGGACCCTTTATGTATCCAAGGAACTGGCCATAGGGCATTTCAACCTTGCCATCCTTGAACTGCTTTCGCTTGCCCCAGGTCACATTCTCGGAGATGCTTCTGGACTCCTCCTGGGCAAGGCTGCTCATGATCGTGATGAGAAGCTCTCCCTTCCCATCGAATGTCCAGATGGCCTCCTTCTCGAAAAAGACCTCGATGCCCGCTTCCTTAAGCTTTCTGATTGTGACAAGGCTGTCGACGGTGTTCCTTGCAAAACGGCTGACCGACTTGGTGACTATGAGGTCTATCTTTCCCGCAAGCGCGGTTTCAATCATCTTCTTGAAGCCCTCGCGATGAGCGGTTGATGTTCCCGAGATCCCTTCATCAGTGTAAATCCCAGCGAATTCCCAATCCTCACGGCTCTTTATGTAGCCTGTGTAATAATCGATCTGCGCCTCATAGCTGTTGGCCTGCTCCTCCATCTCTGTGGAAACCCTGGCGTAGGCAGCCACCTTTCGCTTCTTGCTGGCATTCAAGGGCGATCTTGTAATGGCTGATATCGTCGCTGGTATTGTCGTCACTCTTGGCATTGCCTACTCCTCATACCCACCCCAGCCCATGGCAGCATTCTCGCCATTTATCTTATGGAAGATGAGAATCCTTCCCTTCTGGACCGTGATGTGATCTATCTGTGAATTGAAATCCGATTCTGTGAAGCTCTCTTTTCCAAGGGCTCTTGCCGTCAGGTCATAAAGCGCGGTCTCTGGAATCCTCTCAGAGGCGCATGCCTTGATGCCGCCCTTGGACAGTCTTGTCGAGCAAGCCCAGTAGTAGTACCTCTTCTGAGGCGTCCCATCCTTGGAGACATGGCATCTGTACTGCCTTCTGTATGATGCTCCGCAGATGGAGCACTTCACCTTCCTGCAGAAACAGGTAATGGTGATCCCTCTTGTAAGCATGAAGCCCATGGTGCTGCGCCGTGCAATCTCAGCCTGGGCAGCATCGAATTCTTCCTGACTGATGATCTGCGGGTAGGCATTCTCTACCCTAAATCTTGGAAGCTCTCCATTGTTGACGCGCCTTCTCTTTGTCAGGCAATCGGGGTAGAAGGTCTTCTGGAGGATTGCCATCCCGGTGTATTTCTCCTGGCGCAGCATGCCCCATACTGTGCTGTAATTGAAAGGCTCACCAGATAGGCTCTCATAGCCCTGGGCATCAAGCCTATCGACAATGTCATTAGGGGAAAGCCCATCAATGTACCAGGTGAAGACAAGCCTCACCATCTCTGCCTCATCTTCAAGCAAGATAAAATCCTTTCCATTCCAGCGGTAGCCATATAGCCTATGCGGCACACCATTCCCCTTCTCAAAGCCCTTTCTCAAGGCCCACTTGGTGTTTTCGCTGACGCTGCGCGCCTCTTCCTCTGCAAAGGAAGCCAGCAAGGTCAGCAGAACCTCGCCCTGGCTTGTCAGGGTGTCGATGTTCTCACGCTCGAAACGAACCGAAATGCCAAGCTCCTTCAAGTGCCTGGTGACCTTGAGAAGATCCACTGTATTGCGTGCGAACCGGCTGATGGACTTGGTCAGGATGATGTCAATCTTTCCAAGCTCACAGGCCTCAAGAAGCGCCTTGAAGCCAGGGCGGTCGATCTTGGTTCCTGTGACTCCATAATCCGAGAAGACACCAGCGTATTCCCAATCCCTTCGTGAGGCGATCTGCCTAGAGCACTGGCTTATCTGAGCTTCCAGGGAATGCTGCGTTAGCTCACGTTCAACCGAGACACGCGCATAGGCTGCAACCCTTTTCCTTTGAATGAAAGGGGATTTCCTGGCTTCCATTGTCTTGACTGTCGGCATGCTTCATCTCCTTGCAACAAGCAGTTGCATTAACGCTCTAAAAGCCTATTATATCAAGCTGGTGCAAAGGGTTATGCAAGGCTGATACTTCTCTCTCAACAGGGCGTCCGCTTCCATGAGCTCCTCCTTGGACAGGAGCCCCGCATCATGCAGCCTCCAGAGAATCAAGACTGACAATGAATAGCCTTTCTGCCGTTCAAGCTGCTCATGGCTCATTTATTCGCAGCCCTTTGATTGTTGTGCCAAGCATACCTGCATGAATCACAGCAGAACAGCTTTCTCTTCCCCTTGCCCTGATTGACTGGCTTGCCGCAGTTCCTGCAAAGGCTGTCATTCAGGACATGCGGCTTCAATGTCCCATTCTCAGACCTTCTGCAGTGCATTCTAACGGCACCAAAGTTCAGGCCCAGCCTATTGGCGATCTCCTGGTAGCCAAGTCCCTGGGACCTGCAGCCTCTTATCCTCTCCTTCTGGACATCTGTCATTGTGCACCTCCGTCTGGAAGCTTCTGCTCCCTGATATGCAGCCGAGGAAAACAACCCCCATTTTCCCATAAAATCTTTTTCAGCATTTTCGATGTCCGATCATGAAGCCATATGTGCATCAGGCCAAGATTAACATTGGCTATATGCCATCGTTTAGCTGCCATGATTTTTTTCGCTCATTTGAGTGGGTTGTTTTTTCGGGCTAGTAAGCAGAGGCGATGAGCAAGACCCAAGCCTCCGGGGAAACCCGTTCAATGGAGGTTTGATATGAACCTGAAGCATAAGGTCAACGTGAATATCCAGAACTCAAGAGGAGAAAGGCAGAAGGTGCTGTCCAGCACCCGCATGAGCCTTCCCAGAAGGCTGATTAAGCTGCTCTTCGGAGACTTCTGCGATGTCCTGGTGCTGACGCCAGGAGCGAACGTCAAGTCAGTGGAGATCAGCGAGATCAAGGAAAGCAAGGAGGCGATCAATGGATAGGAAGGAATGCCTGCAAGGCATCAGGAAAGGGCTCTCATCTCTTTCCGAGCTTTTGGACGAGCTCATCAATGAACACCCTGAAGGCGGCGGCAGTGAGCAGGCCTCTGCACCAGTCCAGAATAAGGACTATTCAGAGTGGCCTTCCATGAAGCCCTCTGAGCCGAAAGTCACCCTTGAGGATGTCAGGGCTGTTCTTGCAAAGAAGGCCAGCTCGGGCTTCAGGACCCAGGTAAGGGCGATCCTGAACCTGCATGGAGCCGAAAAGCTTTCTGAGATCAATGAGGAGCTCTACCCGCTTATCAAGAAGCAGGGAGAGGGGATCGAGCTCTTCGACGAGATCTTAAGGGCCCTTGAAGCCTTGAAAGCCGACAGGCACGAAGACCAGCTTCCCGGACTCCTTGATCACCACTATGCCAAAAGCCTCTCTGACCTGTGCCCAGACTATTACGGGTCCTTCCTCAGGGATCTCAAGGAGCTGAGCCATGCCGAGTGAACATGCAAGGCTGTCGGCATCAGCATCGCATCGCTGGATGAACTGCCCGCCCTCTGCCCTTCTTTGCGAGGCTGTACCGGACGAGACCTCGGATTATGCCAAGGAAGGGACCTGCGCTCATTCCCTTTGCGAGTTCAAGCTCAGGAGAGCCCTGGGTCAGCAGGCCGCAGATCCGACAGAAGACCTCGACTTCTTCTCATCAGAGATGGACGAATGCTCGGATGAGTATGTTGCCTTCATCATTGAAGCGCTGGAGGAAGAGAGGAAAGCCGGCAGGAATCCTCTTGTGCTCATAGAGCAGAGGCTTGACTTCTCCTCCTATGTGCCTGAGGGCTTCGGCACAGGAGATGCCCTAATCATCACAGACGGCAGGCTTCATATCATCGATTTCAAGTATGGCAAGGGAGTGCTTGTGGAAGCTCAGGAGAACAGCCAGATGATGCTGTATGCCCTGGGAGCCTGCGAGATGCTCGGATCCCTTTATGAGATCGACGAGATCACGATGACGATCTTCCAGCCCAGGCTGGGGAACATCAGCTCCTGGAGCATGACGAACTCAGAGCTCTACTCATGGGCGAACCTGACGCTCGCCCCTGCTGCGAAGATGGCCATCAATGGAGAAGGAGAGCTGAAAGCCGGGCCCTGGTGCCGCTTCTGCAAGGTCAAGGCCAGCTGCAGGAAGAGGGCCGAGGAGAGCATGGCGCTGGCATCTTATGAGTTCAGGGAGCCGCCTATTCTCACCGATGAGGAGATAGCCATCATCCTCGCCAAGATCGACGAGCTTGTCTCCTGGGCTGACGATGTCAGGCAGTTTGCGCTTTCCGAAGCCTTGAAAGGCAAGCGGATAGACGGCTTCAAGCTGGTCGAGGGCCGGTCAATACGCAGGTACTCGGATGAGGCCAAGGCAGCTGAGGCTGTCAGCCTCGCTGGCTTCGACCCCTATGAGAGAAGCGTCAAGGGCATAACCGCCATGACCGCTCTTCTTGGAAAGGCCAGGTTCAACGAGATGCTGGGCGCCCTTGTGGTCAAGCCGCAGGGCAAGCCGACACTGGTTCCGGAAGCTGACAAGCGCCCGGAAATGACAATCAACGATTTCAATGACACGGAGGAATAGGAATGTCAAGAATTGAAAATCCTATGAAGGTGATCACAGGCAAGGATACCCGCTGGTCTTATGCAAACGTCTGGGAAGCCAAGTCCATCAACAACGGCGAGCCCAGGTTCTCTGTCAGCCTAATCATACCCAAGGACGATGTGAAGACAGTGGAGAGGATCAAGGCAGCTATCAAGGCCGCCTACAAGGAGGGCTCCGGAAAGCTCAAGGGCAGCAGCAAGAGCATACCTGCCCTTTCCACCATCAAGACCCCGCTCAGGGATGGCGATGCAGAACGTCCTGACGACCCTGCATATGCCAATGCATGGTTCATCAACGCAAATTCAGCCAACGCTCCCGGAATTGTGGACAAGGACTGCAATCCAATCATCGAGCGCTCCGAGGTGTACAGCGGCGTCTATGGCAGGGCCTCCATAAGCTTCTATGCCTATAACAGCAACGGCAACCGCGGAGTCGCATGCGGCCTGAACAACCTTCAGAAGCTTCGTGACGGAGAGCCCCTTGGAAGCAAAGCTTCAGCTGAGTCTGATTTCACAGCAGAGGAAGAGGATGATTTCCTCGACTAGAGAACACAAGGCATCCTCCTCTCCAGCCCAGGCTGAAGAGGGGGTTGTCTTTCAGGGCTATAAGGCATGAGAGAACTGATTATTGACATAGAGACAGCCTCTTCTGAACCGCTGGCAAGGAGCGGAGTCTACAGGTATGCAGAATCAGAGGACTTCAGGGTCCTTCTTTTTGGATATTCCATAGACGGCTCCCCTGCAGAGGCAATTGACCTGGAAAGAGGCCAGAGGATTCCCGAAGAGATCCTTAAGGCGCTGGCTGATGAGAGTGTCCTCAAGTGGGCCTTCAATGCAAGCTTCGAGCGCATATGCCTGTCAAGGCACCTCGGCCTGCCGAAGGGCGAATACCTGGCCCCCTCTTCCTGGAGGTGCGTCATGATATGGTCTGCATATCTCGGCCTTCCATTATCCTTGGATGGGGTCGGCCAGGTCCTGGGACTGGACAAGAAAAAGCTGTCTGAAGGAAAGGACCTTGTCAGGCATTTCACCATTCCATGCAGCCCCACAGCGGCCAATGGCTGCAGGACCTGGAATCGATTCTCCGATGATCCAGACAAATGGGAACGCTTTGTCGCCTATAACAGGCGCGATGTGGAGGCTGAGCTGGAGATCATGCAAAGGCTCTCCAAGCACCCGGTTCCAGACTTCGTATGGGAAGAGTACACAATAGACCAAGACATCAATGACCGTGGCGTCCTGCTGGACATGGATCTTGTGGAGAGAGCCATCAAGGTGGACAGCCTTTCAAGGGCTGAGCTCATGCTCGCCATGAGAGACAGGACAGGCCTTGAGAATCCGAACTCCGCATCGCAGATGAAGACCTGGCTGTCCAGTCATGGCATCCAGGTTGAGACGCTTGGGAAGAAGGCTGTTGCAGCGCTGATGAAAGAGGCTCCGGATGACCTTCATGAGGCATTGAGGCTAAGGCAGCAGCTGGCCAGGTCATCGGTAAGGAAATACATTTCCATGAGCTTCGCGGCATGCGCAGACGGCAGGGCCCGCGGGATGTTCCAGTTCTATGGAGCCAACCGCACTGGACGATGGTCAGGACGCAAGATACAGATGCAGAACCTGCCGCAGAACCACCTTCCTGACCTTAGGCAAGCGAGAGATCTCGTGAGGGCTGGTGACCATGAGATGCTGAAGGCGCTCTACCTCGATGTGCCTGACACGCTCTCACAGCTCATCCGAACAGCCTTCATCCCAAGGCCCGGCTGCAAGTTCATAGTCTCTGACTTCTCTGCAATCGAGGCAAGGGTGCTTTCGTACCTGGCTGGGGAGAGATGGAGGCTCGATGTCTTTGAAGCCAACGGCGACATCTACTGCGCTTCCGCTTCAGCCATGTTCAAGGTTCCTGTCGTCAAGCATGGGATCAACGGGCATCTGAGGCAGAAAGGCAAGATAGCCGAGCTCGCCTTGGGCTATGGAGGATCTGTCGGAGCTCTCACAGCCATGGGAGCCCTGGACATGGGGCTTAAGGAAGATGAGCTGAAGTCGCTTGTCGATGCATGGAGGCTCTCCAATCCCCATATAGTCCAGCTTTGGTGGGATGTCGACAAGGCTGCCATGAAGGCTGTCAAGGACAAGACCACAGGCAGCGCTCATGGGATCGTCTTCTCCTGCATGAAGGGAATGCTCTTCATCACCCTGCCCTCTGGGCGCAGGCTCGCCTATGTCAAGCCTCGAATCGGGCTCAATGATTTCGGCTCTGGCTGCATCAC
>JALNXV010000033.1 GCA_023230175.1 Candidatus Cloacimonadota bacterium | reverse complement strand
TGCAAATTTGACATAATATCAAAAAATCAAAAATTACACCTTTAAATCTATATTTCTCAACTCTTTATTGTATTTTCGCACTTGCTACTTGAATCTACGATACATAGCTAACTTCTATCAATTTTTATTTGTCTATATGTAATTAAAAAATTTCATGTAAATTTGCAGATTATACTGTTTTTAAAAAATATCATAAGTGAATATCATAAAAAATAAAATAGATAAATTTATACGCAGGTATTACTATAATCAGATACTTACAGGTATGATACTTTTGGTTGGTATCAGCATCCTGCTATTGCTGTCGTCTGTTTTTATCGAACACTTTTCGTGGCTAAGCGGCACCGGACGAGCCATTATCTTCTGGTCAACAATCAGTATCATTGGAATTATCTTCATTTTACTTGTTTTGCTTCCATTTTTGAAGATATTCAGGTTAGGAAAAACTATTACTTACGACAAAGCAGCGAAGATAATAGGTAAATTCTTCCCCGAAATTAGAGATAAACTGTTGAATTGCCTGCAATTGGAAGAAATGCAGAATAGCGATGCAAACAGCAATGACCTATTAATCAAAAGTATTAACCAAAAAACAGAGAAATTAAGTCCTATAAACTTTGCAAAAGCTGTCGATTTCAGTACTACAAAAAAGTACTTATTATATGTTTTACCATTAGCCATAATTGTAGTTGTTTTCTTTATAATCAAGCCTGTTTTCTTTAAAAAACCGGTAGAAAGAATCATTAACTATCAAAAAGAATACGTAAAGCCGCAATTATTTTATATATATTTACAGAACAACAATTTAGAAGCCGTACAAAACACAGACTATACAATTACTTTTAATATAAAAGGCGATAATTATCCGGATAATTTAATTTTATATTACAAAGATGATGACAATAGAGCTACAGAAAACACATATCTAATCAAAGATAACGACACAACTTATACATTTACATTTAAAAGAATACAAAGCAATATCACATTTTATGCCGGTGGTAACAATATTTATTCAGAAACCTACTATTTGAAAGTAATACCGAAACCGGTATTACTCGGTTTTGAGTTACAATTAGACTATCCAAAATATACAGGGAAAAGAGCTGAGACAATTGAGAATACCGGAATTATAGAAGTTTTGTATGGCACCAAAGGCAAATGGAAATTCTTGACTAAAGACACAGACGGTATAATCGTAAGTGATGGGAATAAAACAGACACCATAAGTTCGCAGAAGAAAGATAGTTTTATATTTGACTCTTATTTCAATAAGAACCAAAAAATATTGGTATCGTCTTTCAACAAATACATGCAAAATGAAGACACATTAAGCTATGAAATAAGGATAGTCAACGATTTATATCCTGATATTCAAGTAATTGAAATTAGAGATTCTGTTCTTTACAAAAACATATATTTTTCCGGTACTATTTCTGATGATTATGGCTTTTCATCATTAAAATATTATTACAGAGTATTGAATTTTAGCTCCGGAGACGGCAGTTTTATTTCAAAAAGCATTGATTTTGAGAAGAATACGACAAGACAGAAATTTTATTGGACTATAAACATTGATGAATTGAATTTGTTACCCGGAAATTCGATGGAATATTATTTTGAAGTCTGTGACAATGACAGTGAGAAGGGTTATAAATGCAGCACCACACAAATAACTACATACAACAAACTGACGTATGAGGAGATGAACTCCATCAGTGAAGTTTACAAAGAAGAATTTAAAGATGAAATAGCGATAAACAAGCAAGAATTAAAAGATATTCGTAACGAATTGGAAGAATTATTGCGAACATTAAGAGAAAAAGACAATCTTGATTTTCAAGATAGGGAAAAGTTAGAAAAATTATTAGAAAAGCAGCAAGAAATACAATCGAGGCTCGAACAACAGTCAGAGCAAATGAAAACGGACAACTTTCAGCAAAATGAGCTTAACCAATTCAATGAGAATATTTTAGAAAAGCAAGCCAAATTAGAGGAGCTGATGAATAAGATATTAGATGAAGACATGAAAAAGCTCATTTCCGATTTAGAAAAAATGTTGGAAGATTTCAATAAAGACAAATTAGACGAGCAATTACGTGATTTGAATCTAAATAATGAGGAATTAGAGAAGCAATTAGACCAAACTTTTGAATTATTCAAAAGATTAGAATTTGAGCAGGAATTCAACAAAGCCATAAGCAAATTAGATTCATTGACAAAAGATTTGAATGCTTTGAATGAAAAGTCGGAAAACAGCGAAAAGAATGAATTAGGGAATCATTTAGACGAGCAGAAAGAGATAAACAAGCAATTTGAAGAATTGCGTGAACAATTAGACAAAATAGAAGAATTAAACAACAATTTAGAGGAAAAGCACAACATAGACTTTAAGGAAGAGATGCAGGAGCAGATAAGTGAAGATTTAAGTACTTCAGAGAAAAAGTTAAGTAAGAATGATAAGTCGGCATCTAAATCTCAGAAATCGGCATCTGAAAAGATGGAAAAATTATCTGAAAGTTTACAAATGCAATTTGACAGTGATTTTGCGGAACAGCAAGAAGAAGATATAGAAAATTTAAGAAGAATATTAGAAAACATCATACATTTATCATTTAAAGAAGAGCAATACACAAATGAGGCAAAAATCATTAAGCGTTCTGACCCACAATACATTAACTTAATTAAGGATCAGAATATTGTAAATAATCAGATTAGATTGGTCAATGATTCATTAGCTGCGATAGCGAGAAGAAATTTTGAAGTAAGCGGATTAATCTTCGATAAGATTGACGGTTTACAAAGTTCGACAGCAAGTGCGACAAAAAACTTAGAAAACAGGAACACATATAAAGCTGCTGTAGATTTACAAGCGAGCATGATAACATTAAACGAGTTGGCATTATTATTATCAGAGAGCATTAATAAGATGGACGAAGAAGATTCCGGTATGTGTTCCTCATCATGTCCTAATGGCAAGAAAAAGAAGAAGTCAGGTAGTAATGGCAAGCCGAGCATGTCTACAATAAAAGACTTACAGGAGCAATTAAATCAGCAATTAAAAGATTTAAAGTCGCAGCAAAACAAGGCAGGAATACCGGGGCAAACGCCCGGAATGAGTGAACAATTTGCACGTATGGCAGCACAGCAAGAAGCAATAAGGCGGGCGTTAGAAGAGATGCAAAAGGATTTAAGAAGTCAGGGGCAATCTATGGACGGTTCGTTACAGGAAGCGATAGAAGCCATGGAAACAACGGAAGACGACCTGATAAACAAAAGGTTAACAGAATCTATGATGAATCGTCAAGAGCAAATTATGACAAGGATGTTACAATCTGAGAAAGCTCAAAAAGAGAGGGAGCAAGACAATAAAAGAGAATCGAAACAAGGCAGAATCTTTGAGAGAAAATCGCCGGAAGAGATATTTAATGACAGTGACAAAGATAAATCTATGGACAATATTTTAAAAACTGTTCCGCCGAATTTAAACAACTATTACAAGCAGAAAATAGACAGGTACAGATACGGTTTAGACAACAAATGATAAAATATAACAACAATGAATATTAATTTTTTTACTGAAGGCACTAATTACGCTATCAAAGACAAAAGAGCGATTAGAAATCTGATAAACGAAGTTATTTTAAAAGAAAAAAAGCAATTGGTAAACATCAATTTTATAATCACCGATGATGAAAATATGCTCAAAATAAATGAAGAATATTTACATCATGACACCTATACAGATACAATTACATTTTTCTACAATGAAAAAAAGAAAGAGGTAAATGGAGATATATACATAAGTATAGACAGGATAAGAGAGAATGCCAAGACATATAAGACAAGTATACAGAAAGAGTTAGTCAGGGTGATGATACATGGCACATTACATTTATGCGGTTACGAAGACAAAGCTGAGGAAGACAAGAAAAACAAGATGATAATAAAGCAAGAAAAATACTTAGAATCATACAATTAAGATAGTTTGTTCCACGTGGAACATATTTAAACAAACAAAAGCAGAACATGAGCAATATGTTTTCGAAATATGATATAATAGTAGTTGGGGCGGGTCACGCAGGTTGTGAGGCAGCAGCGGCGGCGGCAAACTTAGGGTCAAAGACTTTATTAATTTCCATGAATATGGATTTAGTAGCGCAGATGTCGTGTAATCCTGCTATTGGCGGAGTTGCAAAAGGGCAAATTGTAAGAGAGATAGATGCTTTAGGTGGATATACGGGCATTGTTGCCGACAAATCCATGATTCAATTTAGGATGTTGAATAAATCCAAAGGACCGGCGATGTGGAGTCCAAGAACACAAAATGACAGGATGTTATTTTCATATCATTGGTTAAGAACATTAGAGACAATTAAAAATTTAGATTTTATTTCTGATAATGTAATAGGCTTAATAATAGATAATTACAAAATAATTGGCATTAAAACGATAACAGGTAAGCATATATATTCAGATGCTGTTATTCTTACCAATGGTACATTTTTAAACGGGAAAATACACATTGGGGAGGTTTCTTTTAGTGGTGGCAGGATTGGGGAAAGCAACTCTGTCGGCATCAGTGAGGAATTAAGGGAAGATGGGTTTGAGGTTGACACTTTAAAGACAGGTACGCCTGTAAGAATAGACGGCAGAAGTATAGATTATTCCGTTTTAGTGGAGCAGCAAGGAGACGCTGAAGGAGGAAAATTCAGCTATACAGACACGCCGAAAATAGAGAAACAGAGAAGTTGTTATATAGCATATACATCGCCGGAGGTTCATGAAACTTTAAAAAAGGGATTTGACAAATCTCCGCTGTTTCAGGGCAGAATTAAGGGCAAAGGACCTCGATATTGTCCATCTATAGAAGACAAGCTAATACGTTTTGCAGACAAAGACAAGCATCAATTATTTGTAGAGCCGGAGGGTTGGAACACTGTGGAGGTATATTTGAACGGTTTTTCGTCTTCATTACCGGAAGAAATTCAATATGAAGCCATCAGGAAGATAAAAGGGTTTGAGAATGCCAAATTTATCAAGCCCGGATATGCTATTGAATACGATTATTTTCCACCGACACAGTTAAAAAACACATTAGAAACAAAGCAAATTTCCAATTTATATTTTGCCGGACAAATCAACGGCACAACCGGTTATGAGGAAGCAGCTTGTCAGGGTTTAATAGTCGGCATCAATGCGCATTTAAGATTAAAAGAGAAAGAGCCTTTTGTATTATCAAGGTCTGAGGCATACATAGGTGTATTAATTGACGATTTGATAACAAAAGGCATTAACGAACCATATAGGATGTTTACGTCTCGTGCAGAACACAGAATATTACTTCGACAAGATAATGCTGATATTAGATTAACTCCAAAGTCATTTGAAATAGGGTTAGCATCTCAAGAAAGGTACAACAAAGTTGTTTCAAAAATAGAAAAGACAAACGATTTAATATCTTTCATCAACGTCACTTCTACCCCATCGCCTGATGAAATTAACGATTATCTTTCATTTAAAGATTCGAGTTGCATAACAGAAAAATGCAAATTATCGAAGTTAATACTTCGTCCGGATATTCATATAAACGAAATATGCGAGTATTCTCAACCTTTAAAAAAGCACATCGAAGAAATTTCGGCAGACGAAGAAACTATAGAGCAAGCAGAAATCAACATAAAATACGAAGGTTACATCGTAAAAGAAAAGCAGTTGGCAGAAAAACTACGGTCGATAGACAACATGCCTTTAAAGACAAATCTTGATTATTTTTCTATGACAAATCTTTCTTACGAATCGAGGGAAAAACTATCCAAGATTAAGCCAACTTCTATCGGACAGGCATCTCGCATATCAGGTGTTTCGCCGTCTGACATCGCCGCTCTTATGGTTCTATTAGGAATATAAGCAATGTTCCACGTGGAACATTGCTTATAAATTGTTAATTATTAAATAGTTATGATATGGATATTGCTTTATGGATACTCACCGCATTCTATTATATCATTATAATAGCTATTGTTATCAAAATACTGTTAGAAAACAGAAAACCCATCTACTCTACTGCACTTATAGCTTTACTGATAGTATTCCCTATCATAGGCTTAATTTTGTTTTTCTTCCTCGCCTACAAAATGAATAAGTCAACTTTCGTTTCTAAAAAATGGCATAACGAAAGAAAAGAAATACAAGAATGGAAAAAGGATATGTATGAAAAAATAGAAGATAAAATATCCAACACCCGTACCAAATTAAAAGAATGGAACAAAATTATCAATATGCTCTATCTCTTCGATAAAGCATCTCCAACTTATAACAACAACATCGAAATTCTTATCAACGGTGAAAATTTTTTCTACAAATTGAAAAAAGATTTACTTAACGCAAAGAAACACATTCATCTTGAATTTTATGTATTTGATAATGATATAATTGGAAATGAAATTATCAATATTTTAATAAATAAAGCTAAAGAAGGCGTTAAAATAAAATGTATAATAGACAGCTTCGGAGCAAGAGCCATCAATAAAAAATTATTTAAGCTATTAAGGGCTAATAATATAGAAATATACTCTTTCTTACCTCTTTTTACGCCTAAACTCTTTAGATTCGTCAATATCAGAGACCATAGAAAATTAGTAGTAATAGACGGTAAAACAGCCTATACCGGCGGCATTAACGTTGCTGACAGATATATTAATACTCCAAAAGCAAAACATCGCTATTGGCGAGATACAGGCGTAAGAATAACCGGAGATTCCGTAAAATCATTTCAATTGCAATTTTTTAATATATGGAAATTCGTCAGCAAACAACAAAACGACTTTGTAGACGAAATTTTTACCGAAGAAGATAATAATATAAATAATAACTGCGTAATCCAACTCGCAGATTCCGGACCGGATTCAGAATATCAGTCCATTTTTAATTCCCTGTTTATCGCTATTACCAACGCCCAAAAAGATATTTTAATACAAACACCATACTTCGCTCCACCCGAAGAGTTATATATGGCAATACAAAACGCTGCTCTATCAGGAATAAACGTCAAAATTATAATTCCCGAATTTTCAGATAATGCAATTGTAACTAATGCTACCCGCTCTTATATAGATTCTCTGCTAAATGTCGGAGTCGAATTTTATATGTACCAAAAAGGATTTATACATTCTAAAGTTATAATCATTGACGACCTTTTGTCGTCAATTGGAAGTACAAATTTCGACTTTAGGTCGTTTTTCTCAAATTATGAACTTAATGTCATGATATTCAATAGTAAAATAAATAAAGAATTTAAACAGATGTTTTTTGATGATTTGAATGATTGTAAAAAATTAAATTACCAAGATTGGAAAAAAAGACATCTGACAACCAAAATTAAAGAATCAATATGCAGATTGTTTGCCCCCATACTCTAAATAAATTTGTTTAACATGAAACCCGTATCTAAAATATTAATCGCTCTATGCCTCCTCTGTATTTGCGGATATATCGGAATAAATATCGTAAATGCTGTTAACACGGATTATAATTATTGCATTAAAACAATACAAAAGAAAATTTTTACTTTTGATGATGATGCAGACAGCTTGTATCAAGATTTTATTAAAACCGAAATTAAACAAAATGATTATTACAACTTCTTTGATAATTACAATATTACAAAATACGCAACTATACTTATATACAAAAACTCTGAATTAATATTTTGGTCCGACAATAAAAGCAATTATAATACAACAATAAATAATCATAAAACCAATGATTCAATCATAAATACCACTAATTCAATAGCTTATACAAAATACTACTCTCTAAATAATACTGATGTCATAATTCAACTCCCTATCCTATATAGATACAATATTGAAAATAAATATCTTCAAAATAAATATAACGACTTCTTTAAATTAAGTTCTTCTTACGATATTATCTATGAAAATATTGATGAAATTGATGAAAATACAATTGTCAATAAAGATAATACTCCTCTATTCAATATTAGCAATAAAATACTCGCAAAAAACAAAAAAATTAATGACAAAATATCAGATATTTTATTAATAACAAGTATATGTTTTCTAATCATAATTATCTTATTCAATTGTAAATGTTTTAATAGTAAACATTTTATTTTAAATGTTTTATACGGTATTTTAATTATTATTGCCGCTAAAATTATTATCATTTTAATCAATTATTTAATACCCTCTTCTTCTTCGATTTATAATACTGAATTTTTTTATTACGATAAAATTTTCTCATGTACAGCCGATGTTTTTACGAATACACTTTTAATCTTAATTTTGTCCACATTCATATCTAATCAAATTCATACTTTAAACTTAAAAAAGAACATAAACAATAAAATTTTATGCTTACTAATATCTTGTGCCGGTTTTGTATTAGCATTTTATTTGGTATATATTATAGAAAGACACTGTTCTCCCGATATGGAACTTATAAGATTAATCAATTTTGATTTAAACTCATTTTTGATATTATCTTCTGTCATTTTTATCATAACATCTTGTATATTAATAAATTACACATTATTAAATATCATTTTCAATAAACATGACGATAACTCTTTAAATTATAAAACAATAATATTAATTGGAGCTATGTCAATAATAACAACATTAATAATTGTAAATAATAACAATGAAAAAGAGTATTATAAAGCAAAAAAAATAGCTGAAAACAATATTTTTATAAGAAATAGAAATATTGAAAATGTTATAATTACTGCCTTTCAAAATGTTGAAAATGATTCTGTTATATACAATTTGTCGATAAATAATATTATACAGAATGCAAATTCCATTACGTTGAATAATCGCATAGAAACTATTAACAATAAATATTTACCAAATTATTTTATCAATTATACTATTGCCGATTCTACTACTAAAATCGTTATAAATGAGGATACTACAACATATAACTGTAATTCTTTCTTTTATGATTATGTAAAAAATAACGGAAAAATTTCTGATGTTAATAATTTATGGTTTATCAATCAATTGGATGATATTCCTTATTATATTTATCTTTTGAAAACAAAAAATTATAATATTTGGCTTGATATTGTTCCTGCATATAATATAGATAATACAGGTTATCCGGAATTAATGTCATCAAAAAATGATATTAATTCATATATAATAAATCTTGCTGAAAATTCTTTTGCCATATATATTGATAATATATTAATAAGGAATTTCGGAGTATATTCGTACAACTTTTATATTAGTGATACATTGAATACAAATAGTTACAATGATTATTCAATATATGACAATTACAAACATTATTTTTTTCATGAAGATGATGGTATAACCATTGTTGTAAGTAAACCTTACAGCATACAAAAATTATATATTTTCCCTTTTGCCTTAATATTCGTCTATATAATAATAATATATTTTATTTGTATAATAATATGTAATTCAAATACTTACAACATTAACAACAGTTTAAAACAAAAAATTCAGCAATCAACTATTATATACTTTATAGTAATTTCATTTTTAATCGGTTTCTTTTCAATATTCATCATTTTATCAATAAATAATAATAAAAATAAGCTAAATCTTATAGATAAAACTCATTCCATTCTTAATGAAATTATAAATAATTATAGTAAAATTATAGATGATAATTATGATTTTTCGCAAATGGTAAACGATTTATCTTCAATACATTTTGCGGAAATCAATATTTATAGCGAAAAAGGACACTTAATAGGTACTTCCAATGAAGAAATGTTTTTGAATAATTTGACATCGAGTTTAATTAATTCTGAAGCATTTAATAAATTACAAACAAATAACAGATTTATTACCAAAGAAAAAATCGGCAACTATCAATTTTTGTCTTCATATATGGCTTTTGTCAATGATTATGGTGATGTTTATTATCTTAATTTACCATATTTTACAAAACAAAATATTCTTAAAAAAGAAATATCGGACTATATAGAATTATATATTGATTTGTATATAATTATCATATTCTTTACACTTATTATTACTTATTTTTTATCAAAATATATTACTCGTCCATTAGGAATGTTAAAAGAAAAATTATCAAAATTAACCATCGAAAATGAAAATGAAAAAATAGAATATTTCCATGACGATGAAATCGGAAAATTAGTAGAAGTATATAACAATAAAGTTGATGAACTTCAAAAAAGCGTAAAATTGTTGGCAGAAACAGAGAGGGAAAGTGCTTGGAGAGAAATGGCAAGGCAAGTTGCTCACGAAATTAAAAATCCATTAACGCCGATGAAACTGTCAACTCAATATATTTATAAATACTGGAAAGAAAATAGGGACAATTTCGGCGAACATTTTGCTAAATTTGAAAATACTATGGTTACGCAAATAGACACTTTATCTGAAATTGCTACAGCTTTCAGCGATTTTGCCAAAATGCCTGAACCTGATAATAAAATTATAGATTTAAACAGCGTAATATATCCGATAATAGATTTTTATAAACAATGTAATATTGATATTAAATATGAAACTACGGAAAAAGAAATATTAATATCATCAGATAAAGCTTTGTTATCACGTGTATTTAATAATTTAATAAGAAATTCTATTCAAGCGTTTACAATTAATGACAAAAATAAAACATTATCAGTAGTGATAAACAGTCAAATAATTGATAATAAAGTAGTTATAATTATTAAAGATAATGGACCCGGCATTAATGATGCAACAAAAGATAAAATATTTTTACCTAATTTTACAACTAAAACAAGTGGTATGGGATTAGGATTAGCTATTGTTAAGAATATTATCAATAATTCAAATGGAAAAATAGAAAACATAACTTATACAGAAGGAGCTATGTTTAAAATTATTTTTAATGTTGAAAAATAAAATTCAGTATTAATATAATAAATTAATATTCAATTAATTATCAAAAATTATTTACGTAATTTACTAAAAAAATCATTTAATAATTGTTCTGCTGCTTCTTTAAGCACTCCCCTACTGATTTGTGTATTTGGATGCAGCACATTTTTTTCAAATGTAGAAAATCCATATTTATCATCATAAGCTGCATATACCACACGACTTATTTGCGACCAAAAAAGTGCGCCGGCACACATAATACAAGGTTCTAATGTAACATATAAAGTACAATTTTTCAGATATTTCTGTCCTAAAAAAACATTTGCAGCGGTTATACAAAGTAATTCTGCATGAGCTGTAGCATCAGATAATTTTTCTGTTAAATTATGAGATTTTGCAATAATTCTATTATTGTTTACAATTATTGCTCCAACAGGAATTTCATCTTCATCAAAAGCTATTTTAGCTTCTTGTAGAGCTATTTTCATAAAATATTCGTCAGAAAAAATCATAATCTAAAATCATTAAACTTAATTTCCTTACCACTACTATAAGTCACTGTTAAATATATTTCACCCAATTCATCAAAATAATACCATTCATCATTTTCTAATCCGGCAGAATAACAGCTTTCGCATTTAATTTTTCCGGAATTATAATAAGAATATTGTTTTCCATCAAGATTACCGTCAACATAATTATTTTTATAAATTAATATACCATCAGAATTTGTTGTTGTCCAAACACCATCTTTTTTACCAATAACATAATGCCCCTGTTCTTTAACATTGTTAACAGTATAAATCCATAGACCGTCTTCAAAGCCTGAAATATATGAACCCTGAACTATAATTAAGCCATTTTCAGAATATTCAAAGAATAAACCATCTTCTTTACCATTAGAAAAAGATTCTTCACGTAATATTTCCCCTGAAGAATAATACCATATCCAAGTATCTGTATATAAACCATTTACATCAAAATAGCCAATTTGTTCTATATTACCATCTAAATAATAATATGTCCATTTTCCAACTTTTTTACCATTGTTATATGTACCTTCAGCTCTTAAATTTCCGTTTTTATAAAAATCTTTCCAATCGCCATGTTTATTCAGTTGCTCATCAATAATACCTTCGCCAACTTTATTTCCATTTTCATAAACATAAGATGCAATAATATTTCCTGTAGAATCATATTCTCTTCTGATACCTTCAGCTACATTATTTCTGTAACTTGCAATATATTTCGGTTTTCCATTTGAATAATAATCTTTTCGAGTTTCAACATTTGACACTTCAACAGCATCTTGTATTAAAATACCATTTTCATATTTAATTATATCCTTCAGATTTCCGTTTTTATCATAATATTTACAATAACCCGATAGCTTTCCATTAAAATAATTTTCCTCTTTTTCCAAGTTATCATTATCATAAAAGCTCACCCATTTTCCCTGTTTATTTCCTGCTCTGTCTACCCTGTTTACCCATTCGCTTAATATTATAAAACCTGATTTATAACGCGTTATTTTAATAATTTTTCCTGTTGTATCATACTCTTTCATCCAACCGTTAGCATCTCCGTTAATATAATTTACTGTCTTTATTACAATACTGTCTTTATTATAATAAGAACTTAATCCATCTTTAACATCATCGACAAAATTTTCAGATATAAATTCATCTAAAATATAAGTTACTCTAACACCGTTTTTCTTTCCTTGTTTATAATTTATAGATAAATTCAGATTTCCATTTTCATCATAAAATTTCCATTCACCATCAATTATAAAGTTAACCCTGTTACCCTCCGATTTTAAATTTCCATTTTCATAATAAGATTTCCAATAACCGTCAGGCTTTCCATCTTTTATATAACCTTCACTCGAAACAATATTTTTTTTATAAAAAAACTTCTTATATCCGTCATTTTCAATACTTTGAGAAAATAAAGATAAGGTTAAAAAAGTTAAAATCAAATTGATAATCAAATATTTCATTTACAATTATTATTTCTGCAAAAGTAAGCATTTTTAAATTCTTTAATCCAAAACATACTATCTTTGCCATTATATTTTTTAAACATTCACTTTTGAACATATCTATAAAATATTATTTTAATTTTATATTTATAAAAGAAATAATATTTGATTAGTAGGTTTGTTAATGATGTTGATAAAAAAAAATATTTATTTTTTAATATTTTTTTGTTCAAAAATCGTATTAAAATCTTCTTATTTTCAGACAAATAAAATTTATAAACAAATTATATGTTCATAAATTTAAAATATTCAACTGTTGAAAAAAGATAAAATTGATGTTGAAAAAAAAATGACAACTTTTGAAAACTTTTTTATCAACAAAAAGATAAAAATATTCACTTTTTATCAACATGATAAATACCTGTTTTTGTTTAAAGCAGGTTGATAAATTATTTATCGGCATCAAATAATAATAGTATAAAAAAAATTTAATAACAAAAGTAATTTCTTTTATTATGAAAAAAAGTTATACCTTTGCAAAATTTAGTATTTTATGGAAAATGAGAATATTATTGGTTTAGCTTGTGACCATGCCGGTTATGAATTAAAGGAAAAATTAAAAGATTATTTAACATCAATAGGTTTTACAGTTAAAGATTTTGGTACAAATAGTTGTGAAAGTGTTGATTATCCTGATTATATTCATCCGTTAGCTTCTGAAATAAATAATGGAAATTTGAAAAAAGCTATTATAATATGTGGTACTGGTAATGGTGTTTCCATGACGGCTAATAAATATATAAATGTAAGAGCTGCTTTATGTTGGAACACAGAAATAGCAAAGTTGGCTCGTCAGCATAATGATGCTAATATTTTAGCTTTGCCTGCAAGATTTATTTCTGAAAAAGAAGCCACTGACATTTTAAATATTTTTTTAAATACTAATTTTGAAAGTGGAAGGCATAGTAGGAGAATAGAAAAAATCAGAAATATTTTATAAATGATTTATTATGAGTGTCTTAGATTGTAGTTTCACTGATATAGCTGAAAAAGAAGATTATTCTTTTGATAATAATAACAGCATAAAAAAGAATATTGAAAAATGGGATAATTCTTTTAAATATTCTTTAAATTTATTTTCAGATATTGATATTGCTAAAAATAAAGTTGTTAATATTAGAGATAAGAGCATATATAATTTAGATACTTTGGTATTTACTTTTGAGAGTAATTTTAATAAAAATGGGGGAAAGGTTTGTTTTGCTCAAACCACAAAAGATGTTAATGAAATTATAAGTAAAATTATTAAAGAGAGGCAAATTAAATCTGTAGTTTTATCAAAGAGTAATCTTTTAGAAGAAATTTCTATTAGAAATTTTCTCAAAAAAAAATCGGTTGATTATTCTAATTCTGATATTGGTGATTTTATAGTTTATTCAGAAAACAATAAACCATCTCATATTGTAAATTCTGCTATTCATCATAATTTAGATGAAATATCACAAATATTCAGTGCAAATTATGGTGTTGATGAAAATGCAAATGCGCAAGAGATAGTAAAAGTAGCGTCACAAAAGATTAATGAGAATATATTAGGTGCTGATGCTTTTATTACAGGTGCGAATTTTTTGGTTGCGGATACTGGTTCTATTGTTTTTGTAGAAAATGAAGGCAATATATTAAAATCTTCGTTAACAGCAAAAACGCAGATAATTATTGCAGGAATAGATAAAGTAGTAAGTTCTTTATCTGATTTGAATATTCTTTTACCAATGTTATCTACTCATGCAACAGGACAAAATATGACAACTTATACAGACATAGTATCCGGAGTTGATGTAGAGAGTAGAGAAGAAATATATATTATAATTGTAGATAATAATCGTACTAATTTATTGAGTGATAAGACATTACGAACAGCTTTAAGATGTATACATTGTGGTGCCTGTGCAAATGTTTGTCCAATATATAAAAATATAGGAGGTTACGCATACAACTGTACTTATCCGGGTCCGTTAGGATTAATAATTTCTCCTTATATTGAAAAAGATGAAGATAATAAGCATTTGCCGTTTGTAACTACTCTTTGTGGAAAATGCAGAGAAGTATGTCCGGCGCATATTAATATAAATAATTTAATATTGCATACACGTAAAGACATAATAGATAATGGGTTACATACAATAGAAGATGAACAGTTTATTAAATCTTTATATAAAAAGACAATAAAAAGAAGGAGAATGAATAGAGGTAGTGCAGGCATTAAAAATTGGAAATTACAACGTAAGCTAAGAAAATTATGGGGAAGTAGGAGAAATTTGCCTAAATTTGCACAAACACCATTTTCAGTGATGTATACTGAAAATAAGGAAAGAAATAATAAGTAAAGATTATAAAAAAAGGCTGTTTAAACAGCCTTTTTTTTGAGGTGACGAGCAGAATCGAACTGCTGTAGACGGTTTTGCAGACCGTTGCCTAGCCACTCGGCCACGACACCCTGATAATTACGTTTGCAAAGATATAACAATTATTTTATTTTTAGTAATTTTCAAAAAATAAAAATCAAATTAATTATGTTTTTTATTTGTCGATGAAATTAGTCGTTTTGTCTAAATTATGCCTTGACTCTTTTAAATATCTCAAAATTAGAGACGAAGCTCAATATTAATTTTTTACTTTTGCCAATGTTAGAATTTTTTATTCTAAAAAAAATAAAAGTATAAATTAAAATTTTATTGACATGAAGAGAATAATGTTATTTATTGTTTTCAGTGCTTTGCTGTTTTTATTTTCAAAAGCACAAGCATTTGCACAGAATTTTTATGTAGATGCAGAATTTAGGCCACGCAGTGAATATAGAGATGGTTATCAAAAGCCTTTAAGTTCATCACAAGATCCGGCTTTTATAATGATTAATAGAACAAGGCTTAAAGTTGGTTTTGAAAATGATTGGATAAATTCGGCAATTACATTGCAAGATTCGAGAGTCTTCGGACAAAGTGAA
>JALNXV010000231.1 GCA_023230175.1 Candidatus Cloacimonadota bacterium | reverse complement strand
ATTAAGAAAAGGTTGTGAACTATAGTTTTTGATACATTCACCAATCTTGAATTGATTATTACTAAACAGCATATTGCTTGCGTGTCGATTTACATATTTTAAATTACAATCAAAGTCAACAGACATAAAGCCATCAGTCATTGATTCAAGGGTTGTTATAAGAGCTTTGTAGGTATCATGAAAATTTGCTTCAATAATTTTATTTTTTTGTTGAGAAATCAATTGTGAAACAACAGTGGATGCAGTATTAACAAAATTTTCTTCATCTTGAGTCCAATATCTTTTTGTGTTTTTTATTTCTATACAGAGGAGTCCGATTAGTTTTCCATCTACATATATACAAGCATCTATTAATGAACTAATATTATTGATTTTAATATGAGTTTCTAATAAGTCACTTACCGCAGGATTATTATGAGTATCTGTAATAGATAAGATATCTTTATTTTTAATAGATTTTAAAAAATTAGGTATGTCTTCAATGTCGAGTTTCGTGGTTTTATGAAATTTGGATTCATATTTTCTATATATAGATTGGCTAATTAAATACTTATTATCATTTGAAAATAACCAAATACTGACAATATCTGCATTTAGTGTTTCTGCTATAGTTTTATTGATATTATTATAAATGATGTTTAAATCTTGATGAGTAAAATTTTCATCAAGTAAAAAGGAAGTAATGGCAGTTCTTTGTTTATATATTCTTGTTTCTCTGTCTGATAATTCTTTTTTAGATTGTAGAATTATAAATAGAAAGTATAGAATAACTAAAAGTAGTATCATTAAAGCGATAGGAGATATGACCCTGTTGGTAAGTATCCATTTCCATTCTCCTGCATCAATATCTATTCCGAGAACAGCAATAACTTTGTTTGTCTCAGGGTGAAAGATTGGTATAATAGAAGATACCCAGATACCCCATTCATCTTCAACAGGTCCTTCAATAAAGGCAATTCCGGTATCAAATACTTCTATTAATTCGCTGGTAGCTTCTTCATATATTTTACCGGGTATCTCAGGTTCATTTTCTTCAATAGATGAATTAATTCCATCTACCAAATAATAGATTGATTGTGTTTGCTCATCTCTACCCATTAGATAAATATAAATATATTTATCATTTGCAGAAAATATATTCGATATTTGTTTTTGTGTCTTGAGGTATGAAGGGTTATCATAATCATTTGTAGTTCCTGTCAACTTAAGTATATCTTGTATATTAAGAGAATTGCGTAATATTTTTGATTGTATTAGCAGTTCATTTTTTAGTTCGCTGTCTGCTTGTTTGATGATATAATCTATATAGAATAAAGCAGATAAAGTGATTATGATTGATATGCATAATATAAGTAATTTATTTTTTTTAATAATCGCTTTTTTGAATTCTAAAAGCATATTTTCCCCTTATAATCTGAATGTTTTTATATATTGATATAATATAATAAAAACTATGCAATGTCAATAAATTTATTTTTCAACAAACCTTTTAAGTATTGACAAAAAATGTGACTGAAATATTTTGCTTTATGGAGGAATGCTTATGTCTGAAATTACAATAATTGGAGGCGGTAGTTGGGGTTTAGCGATGGCTTTAATGCTGTGTAATAATTCACATAAAGTCAGAGTTTGGGAGTATTCCAAGAAAAACGTAGAGATTTTACAAAAAACACGAACTAATAATGACTATTTGAAAGATATATATTTTCCTGAAGATATTGTTTTTACAAATGATGTTGCTGAGACATTTTGTAATAATCCTGAGCTTGTAATTTTATCGGTTCCATCTTCATATTTAAGGAAGACTTTAGAACTACATAAAGAAAATTTTAAATCAATTAATGAAAGAAATGTTAAAGCAATTGTAAATTTAGCTAAGGGATTAGAAGAAGGTTCTTTAAAGAGAATGTCTGAAGTGATTAAGGATGAATTGCCTATTAATCTACATAAAAAAATATGTTCATTATCCGGTCCGTCTCATGCTGAAGAAGTTGCCTGCAAAATTCCTACTGCAGTAGTAGTAGCAGGTGAAAATGAAGCAACTTTACAGTATGTTCAAACTGAATTTAGTAATATAAATTTTAGAGTTTATACAAGTTTAGATATTGTAGGGGTTGAGATAGGTGCAGCAGTTAAAAATATAATCGCTATCGCTGCAGGAGTTGTTGACGGATTATCTTTTGGAGATAATACTAAGGGAGCATTACTAACAAGAGGATTAGCTGAGATACAAAGATTAGGTCAAGCTTTAAATGCTAATCCGGAAACCTTTGCGGGTTTATCCGGATTGGGTGATTTAGTTACTACTGCTATTTCTCAACATAGTAGAAATCGTTTTGTGGGGTATCATCTTGGTAAGGGTAGAAAGCTCTCAGAAATATTATCAGAAATGGTTATGGTCGCTGAAGGAGTTGTTACAACAAAGAATATTAGAGCCTTAAAAGAAAAGTTAAATGTTTCTATGCCAATAACTGAAGAAATGTATCAGGTCCTATTTAATAATAAAAACCCTAAGGATGCTTTGATTGATTTAATGAGTAGAGATTTAAAATCAGAAAATGAAGATAGGATATAGCTTATGGTCAAAAAAGGTATTACTGATAAATTATATATTGACATTAAGGATACTGCAAAATTTTTATTTGATAAGGGATGGGCTGAAAGAAATGCCGGAAATTTTTCTTATCGCTTGAGTTTAGATGAATTTGAAGAATTAAAGTCGGTTTATAAAATAAGAAAAAATATATCTCTTTTGAAAATGGATTGCGATATATATAATGAATGTAGCGATTTTTATTTTTTAATTTCAATAAGTGGTTCAAAATTTAGAGATATAATGGCTAATCCAATAAAAAATATTTGTATTGCTCATATTTCAAAAGAACAGTCATCTATTTATGTCGCTTTTCAAGAATCTAAGCCAAGTTCAGAATTTCCTTCACATACCCTTATTCATTTTTATTTATGTCAAGAAAAACCCGAGATTAAGGCTGTTCTTCATACTCACCCGACAAACATTATAGCATTTAGTCATAAATATAATGACTTTGATAAAAAGAAGATAAATAAAATTTTAAACAGCACAATGCCGGAAGTAAGTTTGTTTATTCAAAATGGGATTGGTGTTGTAAATTTACTGGATGCAGGTAGTTTCGAATTAGCACAAGAAACGTTAAATGAGTTAAAACTAAATGATGTTGTGATTTGGAAAAAACACGGTTGTATTAGTGTGGCAGAAAATCTTTGGGAAGCTGTCGATCAAATAGATATTCTTGATAAAGCTGCTAATATTGCCTTACTGGCACAATTATAATGTATATGAAAACAGGGAGTTAATTTGAAAAAATATTTAGCAATATATAAAAAAGCTTTCACTTTGAAAAGGTTTATAAATCTATTAAAGATTGCGTGTTCATATCTAATTTCCTTAATAATAAGAAAACCTATAGTATGGGGTTACCCTCCTATTGTAATGATAGAACCTACCAATATTTGTAATTTAAAATGTCCTTTATGCCCTTCAGGTGCAGATCAGTTAAGTCGTGAACGTGGATATATGAGTTTTGAATTGTTTAAAAAAATTGTTGATGAGGTATGTGAGTTTTCTTTTATGTTGATACTTTGGAATCAAGGAGAACCATTCCTTAATCCTGAATTTTGTAAAATGATGGAGTATGCTAATTCTAAGAGGATGTATTTAATGGTTTCTACTAATGCAAATTTGTTACCTGATGCAGGAAAGATAATTGATAGTGGCGTCGATAGATTGATTGTTTCGCTTGACGGTGCTACACAAGAAACTTATAATAAATACAGAGTAAACGGTTCTTTGGAAAAGGTTTTAATGAATGTTAAAGCAATTGTTGAAACAAAGAAATTAAAAAAGTCAAAAACTCCTCATATTATCTGGCAATTTTTAGTGATGAAACATAATGAACACGAGATTGACGAAATTAAGTCACTGTCTAAAGAAATTGGTGTTGATGAATGCTCATTAAAAACTGTTCAAATCTATTCAAAGGATGATATAGATAATTATTTGCCTGCAAATCCTAAATATAGACGTTATAAGATTACGGGAGATAATTTTGAGCTTAAATTTAAAATAAAAAATAGATGCTATCGTATTTGGAATCAACCGGTTATAAACTGGAATGGAGAGATGGCAGTTTGTTGTTTTGATAAAGATAATCAATTTAAAATCGGTAATATTAAAGATAAATCTTTTAGTAAATTATGGCATTCTAATATTTTCAATAGTTTTAGGCAGTCAATTTTAAAGGATAGAAGTAAATTTGAAATTTGTCGTAATTGTGGTGAAGGCGTATCTTTAAAAATTAAAAATAATAAATAATATAGGAGTATTAATGCCCGATCATATAGAAATTGCATATATGTTGAAGAATCAGAATAAAATTTCATTACCAATATTGCCAATTAAAAAGATTGTTTTGTTACCTGAGACAATTACCCCTATTATTGTAGGTAAAAAAAAATCATTGGATGCTGTCAAATCAGCCATCCTTAAAAATAATAGATGTATTATATGCTTATTAGAAAAAGAAGATGCTGATACTAAATATCCTGAACCTGACGATTTATACGAAATTGGTACTGTTTGCGTAATATCTCAAGTTTTAAAATTACCCGACCAAACCTTACGTGTGTTAATAAATGCTCAATTTAAAATCAAGATTAAGGATATATGTAGTGAAGACTTTTACCATTCCCAATATCGATTAATTGATGATTCTGTAAAAACTAACCTTAGCCTGGATAAAAATCAAGATATACAAATTTTAATTGATGATTTAAAAGATGTTTTAAAACAATATGCAGGTATGCAAAAGGGAAATCTAAATAATGAATTTTTTAATCAATTAGATTCTTATGGATTTGCAGATCAAATCCTTTATTTAGCACTATTAAATATTGATTTAGATACTTATCAAAAACAAAGAATCTTTTCTATTGAAGATATCGAAGTTGCTCTTTTTGATTTGATTTCAGTTATTCACGATAAGATAGAATACTTAAAGTTAAAGAAATCTCTTGATATAAAGGTATTAAAAAAAATCAATAAAATGCAAAGAGAACACTATCTTAATGAACAACTTAAAACAATCTATCAAGAACTCGGGCAAGGTTCTGATGAACAATCAGATTTTATTACCTTTAGGGATAAGTTAGCAAAATTGCCATTACCGGAAGAAACGAGGGCAAAAGCGGATGCTGAACTTAGTAAATTAACTAAGATTTCAACTAATTCACCGGAATATTATGTTAGTTATAATTATCTTAATTGGATCTTAGACATCCCATGGGAAGAACCAAAGAACAGTAAAGTTGATATTAAGAAGGCAGCAGATATTTTGGATAATGATCATTATGGGCTTGAAAAAGTTAAGGATAGAATCTTAGAATATCTTGCTGTTATGCAATTTAATGTAAAGTCTAAAGCTCAGATACTTTGTTTTGTCGGCCCTCCGGGTGTGGGTAAAACTTCTCTTGGGAAATCCATTGCTAAAGCACTTAAAAGAGAATTTGTCAGACTATCTGTCGGGGGTATTAGTGACGAGTCAGAAATTAGAGGGCATAGAAGAACTTATATCGGTGCATTACCGGGGATTATTATTCAATCATTAAAAAAAGCAAAAACTAAAAATACTTTGATTATGATTGATGAAATTGATAAACTTAGTCGAGATTATAAGGGTGATCCCGCTTCAGCATTATTAGAAGTATTAGACCCTGAACAGAATAATAGTTTTAGGGACCATTTTTTAGATTTTGGTTATGATTTATCAAATGTGTTTTTTATTGCAACAGCTAATAATTTAGCAACTATACCTTATGCTTTAAGAGATAGAATGGAAGTAATACATCTGTCAAGTTATAGTGAATATGAAAAGGTTAAAATTTGCAAAAATCATTTGATACCTAAAAAAGATATTGAATTTTGTGTTGGGAAAAAGATTAATTTTAACTTTACTGAAGAGGTTTTAAGTCAAGTAATTAGGGGTTATACAGCTGAAGCAGGAGTAAGAG
>JALNXV010000230.1 GCA_023230175.1 Candidatus Cloacimonadota bacterium | reverse complement strand
ATACAGAGGATTTGTTGATTTTGAGTTAAGTAATATTTTAGATAATTCGGATTTAATCAATAAAGTTCGATCTTTTCCCCTAGCAAAAATTGAGCTAGTCAATAAATTTCTAAAAGAAAATATTTTATATGAAACTGAGAAAGTCGAAATTTCAAAATCATTTGAAGTTGAAACAATAATCGAGCTAGTAAATTATATTTCAACATCGACGATTGATAAATATTATGATTCAGTCATTATTGATCCTGAGTTTAAAATAGATAAAAGATTTAAGAAATATGCTGATATTATCAAAAATCAGTATTCAAACCTAGGGAAAATCTATGGTTCTTTGATAAAAGAAATTAAAACTAGACTAATAAATGATGCCGGGAAAAATGAAGTGATTAAAGCATATCTACAAGATATAAGTATCCTTCATCTAGAAAAAAATAATGATAATCCAATTGAAGCTCTTAACTCTTTAGTTGAATTTTTTGAAAATGAGATATCTAAATCAGGAATAAAATACGATCGTTCAGCAATTAAGTATTTTCTAATACATGAGACGATTAGCTGTTCGGTTTTTCCCAATGTAGGTATAAATGTTGGTGATTACAATGATGATTGATAGAAACACAGCTCTTTTAGAACCTAGTTTTGCAGGTTATCTAATTTTAAAAACTTTTGATAAAAATAAAACCGATAAACTTAGTGTTTATGAATTAATGGATAAAATAAGACGTCATGGTATTACAACGAGCCGACAATTAATTATCGGTTTAGTATTTTTATTTTCAGTGGATCTAATTATGATTGACGAGGTGTATGTATGTCTAAAGAAATGAATAGACTTAAATTAGTAAATCTATATTCATCAAATAATATTTTCGATTCTATTACTTTTTTTGACGGCATCAATCTCATATTAGGAGAAAAGTCAGAAGATGATCAGAATAAAAGAAGTGGTAAGAAGACAAATGGTGTTGGTAAATCAATGGCAATTCAATTTATTGATTTTTGCCTTTTTAGTGATTATGATAAGTCTAGAATTAGTTTAATACCTGAGGACATTTTACCTAAAGATGAAGAGATAATGCTTGATATTATTATTGGGGAAAAGCCACTAACTATTTCAAGATCCAGAGGTCATGAAAAGAAACCTAAAATAACAATTGATGATGCAGAAATTCTGTTTGATAATTTAGACTTAGCAAAGAAATACTTAGAAGACTTAATTTTCAAGAATATTTCAGCTTCAAATGCTCCATCATTTAGAAACCTCCTATCTTTGCTAAATAGAGACGAAAGGTCTGAATTTAAGGATATTTTAATGTGTCATGATTCTAAAAAAAGGATACCCGATGATTTAACCTCACACTTGTTTTTACTTGGGATTTCAATAGAAAAATATAAAGCACTAGATGGGCTGAATAAAGAAATTAAGAACTTGAAAAAAGTGATTAGTAAAAATAAAAAAGATCTTACTAATGATGGTGAAATTAAGATTTCGACTATAAAGGCTGAATTGAATGACTTAGAGGGTGAAATTAGGTTAATAGATAATGCACTTGATAGTTTCAAGACTACAGATGCATTTGACTCACTACATGATGAAATTATCACATTAGAAAGTGATCTAGAATCTTATAGAAAAGATATTATTATTTTGAAATCACAGTTAAAGAAAATTAACAGTATGCCTAAAGCTGAAAAAGTTTCGAGCAAAGAAGTTGAATTGGTTTATAATAAGTTTAAAAAAGAATTGGGTACACAAATAAATAAGAATCTTGAGGAAGTTATAATTTTTAGTGATAAAGTTCAAGATTTTCAACGCTCAATTTTAAGCAAAAAAGCGCAAGAAATATCTTCTCAGATAAATCATTTAAATACTATTATCAAGCGATTAGACGATGAATATTCAGAAAAAATAAAAATATTAGATACTCAAGGCATATTTAAAAATCTGAAAAGTGGCTTAAAGATTTATGAAGAAAAAAAGTCCAAATTACAAAAAACAATGGTTTTATATGATGAGTACGAAAAGAACAACAGACTTTCAAAAGAATTAGATTTATTAAAAGCAAAGACCATATTGGAATTAGACGATGAGTTAAATGATAATAGTAACAAAATTGATGGTTTTCTTGATACTATTACTGATATACATGAGTTCATTATGGGAAACAAAGAATGTTCTTTTGATTTAACAACTCCTGAGAATAAAAAATCAACTACTCCTTTAAATGTTACGATGAGAATTCGAGATGATGGAAGTCGAAGTGTTAATAGAACTAAAGTTTTCATATATGATGTTGCTCTATTGATTGATGATAATACAAGTAACAGGCATCCAGGATTACTAATTCATGATAACATTTTTGATGTTGATCAGGATACTTTAGTTCAGAGTTTAAACTTTCTATATAAGTACGAGCAAATTAATTATAATTTTCAGTATATCCTTACTCTGAATAGAGATAAAATTGAAAACGAAGAGCGATTAGAGGAAATTGATTTTAGCGTTGAAGATAAAAAAATAGCATCGTTTACTAAAAACAGTAAATTCTTAAAAACAAGCTATAAGGAATTATAAGTTATGTTAATAGACATTGAATACAAGCGGCTAATGTCGCTTTTTTCTTTGGTTGATGAAACCAAGAAAGAACTAGTAGATAACTTAATCTATCAAGCTGCATTTATGAAAGTAGAACTGACTAAACTACAAGATCAAATGATTAAATATGGTGCCATCCAAATATCAAGTAAAGGTGCTCAAAGACAAACTGAAGCAGCGAAGTATTATACAAAACTTGTTAACTCATATGGAACAGTTATCAAGACTTTAAACTCAATTCTAGGAACTCAAGTAAATGGTGGGGATGATGCCTTTGATGAATTTCTTAAAAGAGCAAGTGAATGAACTATCTAGTTGAATATTATAATGAAATACAAAATGGTAATATTCTAGTTGGAGAAGAACTTAAAAATCAAATAGATAAGTTAATTACTGATTTAGATAATCCTAGATACATATTTGATGAGAAACCAGGTAACTTAAGAATTGATTTCATTCAAACTTTCTGTAAACATACTAAATCACCCTTTAATGGACAACCCTTTATACTAGAACTTTGGGAGAAAGCAATTATTCAAACTGCTTATGGTTTTAAAATCGCTGATACAGGGCTAAGACGATTTAATGAAGTTATATTATTGATTGCACGAAAGAACGGTAAAACGACATTTATTGCTGGATTAGACCTTGCTGAGTTCTTTTTATCTAGGGGTGGAGTTGATATAGTATGTGCTTCGAATACGACTGAACAAGCAAATATCCTGTTTGAAGAAATAAATAATATGAGAGAACAATCGCCTTCTTTATCTAAAGATACTAGAAGTAAGAAGAATATATTCTTTATCTACTCACCTAAAACGAAGAACAAGATTAAGAAGTTATCTGCTCAATCAAGAAATAAAGATGGTTATAACATTGAAGTTGGTTGTATTGATGAAGTTCATGAAATGACTGATTCTAAAGTTTATGACGCTATCAAACAATCTCAATCTACAAAGAAAGAACCACTAATATTTATCATAACTACTGAAGGAACAACCGTTGGTGGTTTTTTAGATAGTAAACTAGATTATGCTAGAAAGATGATTAAAGGTGAAATAGAAGATGAGAGAGTTTTACCTTGGTTATATACACAAGACTCAGCTAAAGAGATTTATGATGATCCAAAAACATGGCAAAAGTCTAACCCAAGTTTAGGAGTTGTTAAAACTTCATCATACCTAGAAGATGTTATGAATAAATCAAAGCATGATTTATCAACAAGAGTTACAATGCTTTGTAAAGATTTTAATATCAAACAAGCAGATTCAGGATCGTGGTTATCATATGATGATCTAAATAATGAAGAAAGATATAATTTAGATGATTTAAGAGATAGCTATGCGATTGGTGGAGTAGATTTATCGTCTACAACAGATTTAACAGCCGCAGTCTTAATCATCCAGAAAAAAGATAACAACAAGAAGTTTGTGATTCCACATTTCTTTATGCCTAGTGAAGTTTTAGATAAAAGAATCACTGAAGATAATGTGCCCTATGATATCTGGATTAAAAAGGGATTTGTCACATTAACAGAAGGCAATCAAAATGATTTCAGTCTAGTAACAAAATGGTTTATGAAGATGATCCAAACCTATGGCATAAGACCTCTATGGGTAGGATATGATCCATGGAACTCACAATATTGGATAAAGGAAATGGAAGATTTAGGATTTAACATGGAAAAAGTAAGACAAGGTATTTATTCATTATCAGAACCCATGAAACAGATGGAGGCAGACCTTAAAAACAACTTGCTAGTTTATGATAATAACCCCATACTGAAATGGTGTTTATCTAATACACAAGCCAAAGTAGACTTAAATGGAAATATACAACCTTCAAAACTTAACTCCAAATATAAAAGAATTGATGGAACAGTGGCATTGATTATTGCATATGCAGTTTTGAATAGATATAAAATAGATTTTGAAAATATGTTATAATTTTTGTATGGGGTGGTAATATGTCAAGTGATACAATAAAAAAAATAAGATATCAACATTTAAAACCTAGAATAGTCAGTAATAAAGATTTGTACTTAACAGATTTGAATATGGCGGTAAGTAGAAGTTTTTCAGGAAGAATTGGAGCCGAAATCTCAACTGCCTTTTTATTTGAAGCTGAGCACATGATTGCCAATTCAATTAGACAATATGAACAAGGAATGTTTGATGCAGCTTTTTACAGCTTACGAGCAACTTTGGAAATATTCATGCTATTAGTTTACTTTATAGAACATCAAGATTTAGAAATAAGTGAACATGTAAAAAAATGGAATAACCTTGATCGAATGGATACTTATTCTATTATGGATAAGTATTTATCAAAGAACAGCGAGTTATATGCTGATATAAAAGGTTCGATGAGTAAGTATTTTGAATCATTAAAAGATTTGAATGGAAAACTTAATAAAAAAGTTCATAAGCAAAGCTTTTTGAATTTTTATACACACAGAAATCATTTTATTGTTGGAGAAAAATACGATATTGAAGCTGAACAAGTTTTTTATGTGGAATCATTACGTAAAATAATTGGTGCAGTTGTAGTGTTCAGATTGTTTATTGATCCTATGCCAATATTATTAATGGATGAAGAAGTTTTTTTAAGAACTAAAGATACAATGTCTGGGCCATTACATGAAGATTTTATAGAGCGTTATATTGGTAAAGAGAATATAGAAGATTATAAAAAATGTGATTTGTATCAAAATCATTATCAAAGTTTTATGCGAAATAAGAAATTAAGTGAACCTGTTGCATACTTATTAAAATTTAAAACAATTGATATTACAAAAAAAGATGAGATCGAGGAGCAGTTCTCCGAATTATACGATGATGATAAATTAGCGTTCAGAATCGCGTGTGAGTCTAATAAAATCTATGCAATAGATATATATAATGGAATGAGAAAATATTTGATAAATACAGTACCAGAGAACATGCAACCATATTATAGAAATATGGAATACGAAAAATATTTCAATCTTGAGGAAGATATACTCAACTTGCCTTTTGAAGATATATTTATTTCCATATTTGTTTTTAGTAAACATAGACTTTATGTAGAACAGGCTGAGAAACTAGATAAAAGTTGTTTAGTTAAAATTAGATATCATATCGATGAATACACTGATATTATATAGGAGGTGCACATGGCCTTATTTAAGAGAAGAAAAAAGACTGGATCATTTGATTCACTCCAGTTAATCAACAACACGAACACATTCTATACACCTTTTGGAACGAACATTTCAAAAAGTGATGTGGTTAAGATATGTATTGATAGAGTGGCCAGTCAATGTGCAAAACTAAAACCAAGATATATCAAAATAGAAAACGATAAGACAGTATCCGAGAAAAGCGGAAAACTGTCTTTTCTTTTGAAGTATAAGCCCAATGAAATCATGACACCTTATGACTTTATCTATAAGGTTGTTACTACATTATTATTAAATGATAATGCCTTT
>JALNXV010000229.1 GCA_023230175.1 Candidatus Cloacimonadota bacterium | reverse complement strand
AAAGTTGGACAGGGAGAAGTATCTTCGAAGCTTCCCCGATGATACAGGATAGAACCGTATTCCCCTTTTCTCTATGAATTGCTTCTCGGATTCACTCTTGCTTCCGATCCAGGACACAGAGCAGCCAAGAGATATGAGCTTGGAAGCTACAGCAAGTCCTGGAACTATGTGGCCAAGGGTTCCGCCACCGGTGAGAGAAACTTTGAAGGTGTTATGATCCTGTTCCATTTTTCCTTTTAAAACACTCATTCTTTTACTGGTGAAATAGATCCACAGCTTATGGCTTTATCTATGCTGTATTGTGTCTCCTTTTTGTTTGCCCAGATGACTTTTATAGTCCGCCTCTCTTTGTTGTAAGTTTTCACAATGCCAATAACTCCGTCTTTATTCATGATCTTTGCTCCAACTCTGAACGGATCTAGCACAACATGCTTTTTCTCCGTTTTAGATTCAGAATTAGAGGATTCAACATTAGGAATCATGCTTATGGGCATATACATGTATTTCTCATCAAAGCTTTTGATGGTGTCCCAAAGTCCGATATCTTCTCCTCCATGCATATTAATACCTGTATATGAAAGGCTGCTGTCTTCATAGCGGCGGAATTTGTAGATGGCTTCATTCATTAGAATCGAGTTGAAGAGACCAAGTGAGATAAGAAGTTGAAAGTCATTCACAGCAAGACTGGTTACTTTTCTGAATAATTCCGGTTCGAACTTTGTTATCACATCCTGCAGTGTGGCTTCCCTTTGATCGGTCAGGTACATGAAAATCGGAATTCGAGTAGCAAACTTAATAAGTTTATCCTGAACCTCTTTCCGCTTTGACTTGTATTCTTTCTCTTCTTCCGTCAATTGTTCCTTTTGCTGCTTAGAAAGGTGTTCTCCGTTCTTCTTTGCCTTTTTCACTGCTTCAGATTTATTGATTATGACCTCAAGATCCGAATTCAAAGATCGGAAAGCTTCTATAGACATCAACGCTTTCATGGCCTGCTCATTATTCATGAGTCTCTGAAGAGTATCATTGTCTACATTGACAAGCAAAGCTGATTCCCAGCGTTTTGCAAGAAGAGTTGCTGAAGTTCCAGATGTAACAATATCCAGTATTTCCGTTGCACTGATCTGCCTCATTGACGATCCATCATAAGCAAGAACTGGCAGGAAGTTAATAAACTCTGCAACCTTTGTTTCAGGGTTTTGTGATTTCACATTCAATGAACAGCTGTAATCAGCAATCTGCCTGAGAACTCGATCAAGTGCAAAATCAAATACGTAGCATTCTTCTTTAAGAACAACATCCTTTCCATAAGCATCTTTAACAACCCATGGAGATTGAACACGGAATGCGGATTGAAAATATGTCTCAGGAGTCTTCAGGTTTCGAAGCATGAAGATTCCGGTCCAAGGTTTTACGGTCACACCAGTTGTCAGTTTTCCACATGTAAGGGTGATGGTTTTTGTCTTAAGCGGGTCTTCCATTGCTTGCCTAACTGGAAGCAATGCCTCAGCACCGATTCCAGCTTCAGCACCAGCACATACAATTACTTTGTAATCATGATAGAACTGGTTGACAGGCTTTTGCATCAGAGCTTTCATGGCATGGCAAGAACCTACAGATGGAAGAAACCAAAGAGTATGTAAAAGAGTATTCAATAATCCACTGTCCGAAAACGGAAGCTTGGGTTTGTGAATCCCAGCTCTAAGGTCATCGACAATAGTTTCATTGAAAGCACCTCTTATAAGGTCCAGCCATTTCTGAACATATTCTTTATAAAGGAATTCATAATTTCCAGCCAAATCCCTCTCTGCTTTGAAGAACAAATTCAAGTCGAACTCATTGTATTCAGAGTTAATTGCAATTCTTCTGATTGATTCAGGCATTCTGTATGTGAGAAGAACCATTCTTGGAAGACCATTATAAGGATTCGGTCCTTTTGATGAATCCCAAGACTGCTTTGCCCTCTGCTCGTCGCTGTAGCTCCAAGTATATATCTGTTCTTCAATGAATTCGCCTGAATTCAGAGCACGGAATGGTGTTCCTGAAAGAAAAAGATAATGAAAAGTTGTTATTGGAAGCCAAGATTCATCCAGGTGATTGTCTGGATTATACTTATAGTCAGGTTCGCCATCTTCGACATGTTCTTCGTCATCTTCTTCGAACAGCTGTTTTGCTTTTTCTCTCCAAGCCCCGAAATGGTATTCATCAAAGATTACCAGATCCCAGTTTATGCCATGAACCCATTCGTTTCTTGTTTTAATGCCTCCGGTATCCTTATCCGCCATTAGGTAATCCTGAAAGGAACCGAAACAGACAATAGGACGGCTGTGGTCTGCTGTTTCATATGTCAGTTCAGATGTTCTGGATATGAATTGCCAACCTTCGAAATCTACATGAGAAAGAAGATCTTCTTCCCAGGCAGAAACCACGGCAGGCTTGAAAGTTAGAACAAGAACTCGCTTGAATCCCATTTTCTTGGCAAGCTGGTATGCAGTGAATGTCTTGCCGAATCGCATCTTGCAATTCCATAGGAATTTTGGAGTGCTGCCATAATCAAGGCCTTCTGCTGTGTGGTAGTAATGTGCTGTTTTATTCACAGCAGCAATCTGCTCAGGACGCATCTCAAATGTTTGAGTGCGTTCAACCATTGTATTGCTTCCAAGCCTTATGGATTCAACAGCCAGCTTAACGTCTTTCACTGTGCATCGGAACCATTCTCCTCCAACATTCAGGAAACCGGCCTTTTGAAGCAAGTCGTGAACCTTGTGATCATCAAAGAATGACCCATCATCAAGCATTGATGAAGAAACATATTCAAGGTGAGATGAAGCCTCAGGAAGCTTCACTCCACTTTGCTCGGAAATGCGTTCTTCTGCGGTACGGGTTGTATACCCTACTTTCAGACATCCAGGGAAACGAGTATCAGAATAGGCATAGATAGTTGGAGTAACTTCTGGACGTTGTTGAAAAAGGAATTCGCTTCCAGCCATAGGTTAATCCTCCTTCGGATCAGAATCCATTGGACGAATCATTGAATCTATAAATGCTTGCTCTTCTTTGGTAATGCCATATTTCTCATAAAGCATTTCATCGGTCCAAGGATGGGAAAAATCCTGCATAGGAACAAACAATAAATTTTGCTTAGAAACATCGTAAGAGCTGACAGTTTGAAGAATTAAAAAACGTACAAACTTCGTTTTGAGATAATTCGCAACATTTTCAGCTTTTGTTTTTTCTTGGAAGTTTCCAACAACAAAATAGGAATGGGTACAGACTTCTTTTGGCCCAATGACTTTCATAGTTGTAGTCAGAACCCTAAATTTGCCATCTTTACCAGGTTCCCCTGCATGCTCAGCTCCTGTCTTACTAACAAGAACCTTAAATACATTTATAGTATCAGTTCCTTTTGTAACAATCTCAGGTTTGATATAAGTAACACCATCACTTGCATGAAGCTTTAGCATGGCAGGAAGATATTCCTTTTCTCCTCTAACATTTGTCGAAAGACCGTATGGCATTAGGCCGCTTGTGATGGAACCGAGATAATCGCTTGTTGATGATACAATTTTTCTTATTATCTCAACAGCTTCATTATATCGCACAAAAATGGGAAATTCGTTTATAGATCTGTTTTCTTTCTGACTGCGGCCATTGATAATGTTTGTTATAGTACAATTGCCCTTTCTGCCTCTTTCCCACAAGAAATAGCAAACCCCTCCACTTATGCTATTTTGAGGAAAACAATCTTTTGCATTTGCAAAATCTACTATTTGCGAAATCTGTTCATCTTTCATCATTTTTTGTCGAAAAGAATCTAATCCCATTCCCCCGCAGAACCAGCGTGATGGAATAATCATTACCAAAAAGCGTGGGTTTAGTTTTTTAGCTTGTTCTACAAACAAATTGTATATAGGCTTTGCTTGCTTCCCGGCTCCTCCTGTTTCAAGTTGATATGGTGGATTTCCAATTATTACATCAAATTTCATTTTGAATAACTCCTCTGGGTCTGTAATATGAATGAATTCATAAGCATGGTTTTCGTCTTTGTTACCGAATTGTTCTTTTGATGCTCCACACGTAATGCATTTTCCATCAGAATTCCATTTATGTTCACACTTGTCGAATTGTATGTTGCCTTGGACATCTTGAAATCTGCTTACCGAAAACTTGCTATTCGGATATTTTGAACAATAAACACTTCGTCTTGATAGCAAACCTGTCATTTCTGTAATTGCTATGCCGTATAGCTGTGTTTGAAATATGTGATCTATGCGCTCTTGAAGATTCGGAATCTGTTTGCCAAGCCCCACAAGAAGCCGTTTTGCAATTTCTCTAAGGAATACTCCGGTCTTGCAGCAAGGATCAAGGAATTTTGCATCAGGATTGGTCCAAAGTTCTTCAGGAAACAAATCAAGCATCTTATTTACAATGTCAGGAGGAGTAAACACTTCATCGTTTGATAAATTAGCCAAACATGAAAGAACATCTGGATTATAGGTTTTCCCAAAGATATCACCTTCGTTACTCATTTTCAGTTACCTCCAGATAATCAATTGGTTCGTATGTAGCCACAGGATCTGGAAGATAAGATTGCATATCTTGATCCCATTGCCCACTTGAGCTGTCAAACAGATCGCCTTGAATGCCATCATCTCTGACTCTAAGCATTGTATCAAGGTGAAAATCTCTTCTATTGATTCTTCGCTTGTCGAGAAAAGCCCATTCAGAGAAAGTAATGGGATTCCCATCATTCTGAAGAAGGGTCAATGCATCACCGCAAACTATGTTTTTCAGCAATAAGAATTTGATGGCCTCTCTGCATTTGTTAGAAGAATCAATCTTCATGACATCTGAATATTCATTATTCCAGATTTCATAGAGGCGTTCTCTACACTCTTTTGTGTTATCTTCTAGAATATCGACGCCATAAATAGATGAGACAGCAAGAAAAGAGTACCTTTCATATTCATCATGGGACTTGGCATATCTCTTTCTTACAACAGCGAGTTTTCGAGAAAGAACTTCTGCAAGAAAATTCCCATTTCCGCAAGCAGGTTCAAGAAACCTGGAATCTATTCTTTCCGTCTCGTCTTTTACCAAGTCGCACATTGCCTTAACTTCACGCTCGTTAGTAAACACCTCGCCATGGTCTTTCACTCTATCTCTTGATTTTATCTGCGATTTTTTCATAAAAAACTTCTTGCTTGGTTTTTGTTGACAGACACGTATTATCTCCTGTACTGAATTCCTTGTTGAATTTATCGTTATAATAAACAAATTATATTTCCAACTAGGGAAAAACTCAATGATAATATTGAACATTGACCATGACGGAATTCAATATGCCTTATTCTCCTTCCGATTCAATCATGAGCCTGATAGTTGCAATCTGCAACTTGAATCAAAGAGAAAAAAAACCCGCCGGTAAATTTCAGCTCTGGCGGGTTTTCGTCTAGGAGTCTGGCGGGTTTTCGTCTAAGACTGAGGTCGTTGCCTTGCAGCAGTGCCTCTTTGATTATTATACACAACTTTCAAGCCAAGTCAAATACCTTGTCAAAAGAAAAAAATCAAACTTGTCTGCAACTTGAATCATAGAGACAAATAAACCCGCCAGATAAATTTCACCCCTGGCGGGTTTTCGTCATGGACTGAGGTCGTTGCCTTGCAGCAGTGCCTCTTTGTTTATTATACACAACTTTCAAGCCAAGTCAAATACATTGTCAAAAGAAAAAAACAAACCTGTCTGCAACTTGAATCAAAGAGACAGATAAACCCGCCGTGATTTCACAGTCCAGGCGGGTTTCCGTCAAGAACTGAGGTCGTTGCCTTGCAGCAGTGCCTCTTTGATTATTATACACAACTTTCAAGCCAAGTCAAATACCTTGTCAAAAGAAAATCAATCTTGCACTCTGGCGAAGAACAAAGGATTGTCCAAAAACAAATAAGCAATATACAGAAACATAATTGAAACATCAATATGCAATAATGCTTGAAAGAACAACAGCGGACAATTGGCAAAAGCCTTCAAATACTTTGGTTCAACCTGGACATTGCGCATTGCAGGAGCATCATTGCTCATCAACCTTGCAATAGGAATCGGCAAGATTGTTC
>JALNXV010000228.1 GCA_023230175.1 Candidatus Cloacimonadota bacterium | reverse complement strand
GTCAATGCAGGCGCTGAGAACATTCTCCGTGCCCAGGACGTTGGTCCTCACTGCTTCGATAGGGAAGAACTCGCAGGATGGAACCTGCTTCAGAGCCGCAGCGCTGAAGACGTAGTCGACTTCGTTGAGCGCATCCCGTATGCTGCGGTAATCACGGACATCGCCTATGTAGTACTTTATCTTGGGATTGTTGTATTCATGGCGCATGTCATCCTGCTTCTTCTCATCGCGGGAGAAGATGCGGATCTCCTTGATGTCTGTGTCTAGGAACCTGTTGAGCACTGCATGGCCGAAAGAGCCTGTGCCGCCTGTTATCAATAAAACCTTGTCTTTGAATATGGACATTTCATCTCCTGATGCTTATGCAAAGTATAATACAATATCGAAGGCTTAGGAAGGTGGTTCTGGCCAAACCTTGATGCTTCGCCATACCTCAGCATTCAGATATCTGCAGTTTGATTTCATCTATTGAGGGAATGGCTCCGTATTTTCAAGTTATTGATTAGATGCATCATTCAGTCTCATCTTTTTCTTTGTCCTCTAGGCTTTTGAAGCGCGTTTCTTTGGTTTTATCCTCTTCTTGCTTGATTATTGTCGACAACTCCTGTTTACGAACAAACTCAGAAAGCATTGCTGATTGTTTTGCCATAGCCTGATACACTGGTTGATTATATAACGTTGACAGCATTGCTGCTTCTTTTGCCATAGCCTGATACACTGGTTGATCATATAACTTTGACAGCATTGCAACTTCTTTTTGAAAAGCTTGATTCCCAAGTAGGCCAGATAGCTCCGGAGAAATCGCAGCATCATTTAGCATATTACTATACATCGCTGATAATTCCATTTCTTTCGTTTGAGCTTCGAAAAGTTCCGACTGATCTTTCAATTTAGAAAGAACCTTCTCAAAGGATTTTGAATTTGATATCTCTTCTGTCTTCAAAGTAAAGAAGTCAGGAGAATTTAAAATATGAATCTTTTGTCCGGTTTCTTCAAAAAATTCCTGCTTCAATTTCTGCTGAGAAAAATCAGATTTCCAATCTGGTTTGTTGTCATTCGTCACAAAGAGCACATCTTCAGAATTCTTTTTCGCCCAATAAATCAATTCTTTCCAAATAATCAAATCACCGTATTTGTTGTTCTCCTTGTCTTGATCCATGTATCCAGGAGGAATCTTATTTGAATACCGAATCTCCCCTTCCTTAAAGATTTGTATTATTTCTTTTACCGAAAAAGGATTTGGCAACAGTTTGTCCGATATAAATTCTTTTAATTCTTCAAATGTTTTCTCATTGTCGGAATCGTAAATCTTTCCCTTCTCATTTTTTATAACTGTTTTTACGTAATCTTTCAATTCTTCAAGTTTTCTTAGTCCATCATCGTCAAAGATTTTGGTTCCATCATAAAAAACAGTATTAATTAGGCAATTAATTGCATTATCAGTTCTAATAGAAAGATCATTCAAATGCTTCTTATATCCCTTTACAATTATTGCAACCTGGGTTTTGTATTCTTCGAAAGTCTGGTTTACTATACAAAAATCAGTTTTATTCATGATTATTTTGAATTTGGCTAGTGATAGCGGTCTTTTTCTGTGTAAATCAATAAGAACATTTGTATCAAAGAAAACCATTTCTCTCTTCCTTTTTATGTGGTTAATCTAAGTATAGCACACAATAAACAGTTGAATAAATGAATTGTTTGAATAAGAACACAACTGTTTCATGCGCAAATATAGACTTCCTTTCATGTTCAGGAATAGGCAGTTCAAATGTTTTTAGCAAAATTCATCAGAGGAATGAATGAGTGCAACTCCTCAAAAAAAGACAAAACTCCTCATAATTGGCGATTCTTTGCTTGTCAATCCTAATGCAATCTCAGCAATTTGATGGGAGTTGTAGCAAGCAACCTATTGAAATCATCTATCAGTTTTATCACCAGATCGAGAAAAATTGAAACCACTCAAATCATCAGAAATTTTAATGCAGATTGAAATCATTAAATAAAGAGCAAAAAGATAATTTTGATGATGAATCACATTGTCCTTTCCTTTTCCATCAGTATCACCATGAAGGTATTTATTGCGAAGATCCATGCCATCAGAAAATTGAGCCTTGTTCAAAATGTAATTAAACAGATCCTGTTCGCTTTTTGCCAGCAATGTGCTTTTTGTGATAACTAAACCCATTTTTTCCATCCTATCCATAATATTTCTACTCATGGAGTCGCATCTCGGATAATTAATACTTTCCCAATTATATAATAATGAAAGAGCGATTCCAATGTCTGTAAACTTTAGGATACCCTTCTCATCTGAAATGCAATTCTCAGCTATCAATTCCTTTACTGCTGGTTGCAAGTACTCAGAATAATCGGCAATACGAATAGTCTCATTATCAAGCAAATCCTTCATTGAATGATAGTTTTGAGCAACTCTGTCTATATATGCAAAAGACGATTGATCAGAACAAAGACAATAACCAAATTTTTTCCCTTTTGGAGAACAATAGATATATTTTAATTGATTAAGAGAAGGAACGGAATCAACTTTAGTCGGACTAGAATCGACACTGATCAGCTGATGATCGATTACTCCTTCACGTACAAAACATTGATATTGCTTCAGAACTGATTCAATCTGAGGAAACGTTATAACACACTTTTCATACCAGCTATTATGCACAGACGGCATCGTGATACAGAAGTTTGGCACTTTAAACTTATCTCGTAAATAGCAATTGAAAAAGTATTCAATTGCATCTTCCAGTCTTTTCTGATGATTTTGAAGGAATTCACTATAAAGGGATATTTCACCAAGCATAAACCTTTCTTTTATACCAAATGCAAATCCGGGCGAATAAGAACTCTTTAGCTGCAATCCAAGAGTTCTCTCCATCACCCCTTTTTCACAAAAGAGTTGTGGAAGCTGCAATCTATATTGCATAGAATCAGCGAACTCAAAAACCATGATGAAATTCGATAGAATTGATGCGTTATCCATTTTTTGCTCAAGCCAGTCAAGATTAAATTGTATGAGAAACCAATCTTCTCCTTCTTCAGTCTTCAACATTTGTTCTTTATGAAGAACCCCTAAAGCTGGAACAAACTGAACTTCAAATTTATAACCAGCATAATGAATAGTACTTGACAATTCCAATTCAGCATAAAGTTTATCGTAACGTCTTTGCGCCTTAACTCGAGTTTTAGCTTCCAGGTTTATTTCTGAACTTTTTTTTATTCCAAGTACTATACCCTGAAGATATCCCAATCCAGGATTCTCAGATTCGGTGTATTGATCTAACATCAAAGCTCTTTCATTTGGAGATAGCTCTTTTGGAAAGAAGAGTTCTTTCCCTGTTACACTTTTTTCGAAACCAAACTGTTCAATCAATAATTCTGCACCAGAATTATCGCAAAGCATCCTTTTCTTGATTTCTGAACCAAAGGTTTTAACGATTTTCTCATGTTGAAGTAGAATGAAAAGTGAAGTCTCGGATGATATGATTGCAAATTGAATTTCATCCCAGCGTTTGAAATTGTTAAAATCACAAACCATCATCCAAAAGTCCGGAATATAATCATCGTCAAGTTCTTCACAATTTATCGTTTCAGTTTTCCAAGATGAAAAAAAACTATCAATCAAATATGGAATGACTTTTTGATTTCTGTCAAACTCAGCAATTTGCTTTTCATCCCAGTTTATTCCACGAATACCTGCCTTGAAGAACCGATAGCAATTGTAATATTCTATCAACTCTTCAAGCGATTCAATTGAAGCATCAGGAAGTTCTTTGTTTCCAAGCAGTTCAGCAACTCGATCCAAAAATGCCGGAACTGAATAATCTTCTTTAGAAAAGAAACGTACTCGTCTTGTATCCATAAAACTCCTAAAAAACCAGTTTGTGAAGCAAAGCAAACCAGAAAAAAGCCTAACTATTATTTTGATTGGTATTCTTAAAATCCTCAATTACTGACAGAATCGAGTTGAATAATTCCTTGAAATTGGAAAAATCAATACTCTGAGAATTGGAATAAATATACTTGGCAAATTCTTCTTTACCAAAACTTTCGTTACCGGCGGGTTCTGGTTTCCTAGAAAAACTTTTCCCTTTGATTTTGACCTCAAGTGTTTCTTTATCAAATAGATCCTCAATTTCGCATTCTGTCTTTTCTCCGACTAAAGGCGTTGCAACACAATAAATATTGCAATCATTATGGATTTTGAAATAACCCTTATTTTTTAATTCATCTGCGATTGCTTCTTTGTTCAGTTTAAGACAATTAACAAACTTTCCCAAAGGTTTTTTTTCATTCGAAACTTCGTTGTCAAACAACAGAATAACTGGATATGAAAAAGGAATATGGAAATGATTATGAAATAATGAAATATAATCCTTCTCTTTATTACCTTTCATTTGAAGAGACCCATTCTGGCTACTCATTTCCTTCATATTACAATACTTAGAATAGAAAGAGACAATGGCATCAGCACCACGATCAGAAACCCCGAAGATTTCTTTAAAACGTCTATTTCGTTTTAAGAAACAAAGTTGGTAAACATAGCGGCCGTCCTCAAGTTTAACCAAATCGGGAAATGCTGAATAAAGGTTTTTCAATGCGGCCTTTATGTAAATCGGATCCGTATTACCTTCTGAAATCAGAAGAGGCTTCCTCAACGAAAAGAATAATTTGTAAAACAGAAATTGACGAATCGTTTCAATTCTTGCACTATCTCTATCAAGTTTCAGCCTGCCTTGCTGGACATTATAGTCAATCAGTTGGTAGATATAGGAAAAACGTCCTTCAAGCTGATTGACAGTCCCTTTTTCGCCCCTTATTGTAAATTCCCCAGTGGAAAACAATGAATGGGCCATAGCCCTTGTTTCCTTATAGTAGTTTTTATCCACATTGATTATTGGCGTATTTACAACCAGTCCTGTCACTTTCTGCTGTGAAGAGCAATACATCAAACGCGTTTTAGAAACGTTGATTGAAAACCCAGCATTTTTGATTTCACTTTCTATTTTTTGTAGAGCAGAATTGGCATGCTCCGGGAATCGTTTATCATTTGTAGAAAAAGTCATATCATCTGCATATCTGGTATAATGTAACTTATATTTTCTGGCAATTTTGATTAGATGATAATCAAGCACTTGGCAAATCATATTTGTTATAGCAGGTGAAGTGGGCGCTCCTTGAGGCAAAACCCCATTGTAACAAGTAATTTGGGCTATCGTTGTAGCAACAGTCGGGTTTAGTCCAAAACACCTGTTTCCAATAAAGAAACCCCTCACTCGACCAAAATTAAAACTTCCAAAGAAGTCTTCAATGTCTAGATTCAAAATAAACCGTTTATGCTTATGCGAATCTGCATTTTGAATAAAGCTCTTGCCTCTTTCAAATCCAAATGATGCTGGATTACGATTTCCTTTTTCGTTATAGTAATGATTGTTCAAAACAAATAGCAATGATCTCTGTAATGCTTTTAATTGTTTATTTGGGGAACATATTGTCCTTACTCCACCACTTCTCTTTGGGATAAAAAAAGATAAATAACAATTATCAATGCCAATTTTATAAAGAAGATATGAAATGTTATTTCGTGGAACTCCGAGTAAATCAGCCAATTCGTTTCTTGAACTGATTTCATCAATTTTAATCCCCATGATGCTCCAAAAGGTGTGTGGCTACTCTTTAGATTCAATAACGTCAGTACAACGTTTTATTCAATAAAAAGCGTCGGAATCATGTCCCAACTTTCTTGTCAATGGCTGCGAAACACAACCAAAAAATCTAGCCACACACCTAAATAATCGTAAATCACAATTACCACAAAATCAATATTCTTTTGCTCATATTGTGGTTCATATTGTTATGCCAAAATTCCTTGTAAAATAAAGCAAAAGCGCTTATATGACTTCAAACCATAAGGTGCTTCCAATCAAAACCATAGAATAAAACCCTCCAAAACAAATGCTTTTCAATCAGTTCTCTTCTGGCCAAAGCATCACTAATTTCGAATGTCACACTACATGATAACCGCAGCGACAACAGTAAACTGAAGAAAAACCAGCACATTGGACAGCTCCGTTATTGCAATATAACCTTTTTTAGGTTATATTCGATTAATTAGTGT
>JALNXV010000227.1 GCA_023230175.1 Candidatus Cloacimonadota bacterium | reverse complement strand
AGAATTAGGTAGAGACTATTTATTGGAACCTGAAGTACTTACTACTTATTTCAAGATTGATTGCGAAAATGTTAGCAATGATAATTTGAACTACTTCTCAATAATTACATTACTGCATTACATAAAAAATAATAATCGGTATAACGAGTTAAGGATTTATCTTAAAGAAATAATTTTGAATAAATATTTTCGAGATAGATCTTGGTACAATAAATCTTGTGAACATACAATGCTATTTTTTGATCTTATCTCTTGCCCATATCTAGAATATGAGTTCAAAAAAGAACTATTTGGGAAATATGATATCAAAGATGATAATTTATGTAAAAAAACGATATCCTTTCAAAGAAATTGGTTTACAAAATGGCAAAATTTTAATGCTATAGAGGAAATTTTGAGAAAAAAGAGTAAAGAAGTTTATTAAGTGCTCAGCTTGATTTCAAATCACACACATGCACATAGATAGAATTGCGTTGTTGTAATTTTATCGTTGGGAAGTTGAAGCTGGCTTCCCATTTTTTATAACAAATAATTACCTCGTCTCGACGGTGTAGTTACATTCCATTACCAATCATATTGAAAAGGGTAGTATTATGAAAAGAATTTATTTCTTAATATTCATTTTAGGAATAACCATAAGTAAATGGTCTTGCTCATGAACACGATTCAAAAGATAGTGTTCACTAGAAATATTTATCTGAACAGGAGATTTTAAATCAATCATTTTTAGAATTTCTTTATGGAAATCATGTAAAAATCTATACTTTAGGAGAAATGGATTTTATTAATACAATTGACTTTTTGAGGAATGATAACCCTTTTTATGATAAATCTGACTTTTCATAGTAACAAACTCTTTAATATTAATTTTAACTTTTTCAAGACAACTGCCAATTTATGTTAATCTGCTGTTAGGTAATTGTTTTTAATTTTGATAAGTGTTATCTTTACGTAAATAATCAATTATTTATCGTGTAGGTGTCAACTTTTAATAACCCTGTGCTTACGTAATTACATTTCGTTCGCAATGAATGAAAGATCGGGTGAGCCGTACTGTTAACGGTTTGAATGATTTTTGCTATTTTGGGACAGACTCTAACGCTCCGGAATATAAAAGGTACTCATCTATGATGTGAATAGACGTTAATTATTAATATAAATACATAAAAATTGAGTAATAATCAGAAATATAACTACTGAAAGCCAGGAAAAACAGTCAAAGATATGTATGCAGTTCAACGACACAAAAGTAGAGATAATATCTATGTTTTCCGAAATTGCCTTATAAAGAAAAAAATCTTAAAAAAAAAATAATTGACAAAATATTCTTATTCAAAAAATATTGATATATATGTGAAACATTTTTTTGGATATAGTCGATAGGTTTTTAGGAGAGGAGTAAAGGTGAAGATTAGATATCCTGGTGATTTTTAGATTTAACTGCTTGAATAAGCAACATATACAGTGAAAATAAAGTGTATTTTTGCTTACAAGTAAGGTTTTAGAACAAAACAGAGTAAACTTTAGCACGAATCACTGTTGATTTATAATTAGGAGGTATGTATGAGCAAGTATAAAAAAAATTTGCCAAATTTTATACTACCGACTATGTTTATGGAAGAATTGGTAATCGATTTTCTCGATTATCAAAAAATCAAATTTTTAAAAATATTAATTAAAGGAGAAAATCATGAAAGTTCTTAAAAGAATACTCAATGTAGTTTTGTTAATATCTTTGCTAAGTGTATTAACATCGTGTAGCAACACAGTTAAAAGTGAAGATCAGGGTATTGATCCATTTACTAATGGAGGAATGGAAAGAAATATGATAATTGTAATCAGTGATATGCATCTTGGTGCAGATTTATCTTATGCTGAATGTAATCATAATCTTAAATATTTAAAGAATTTTTTATTAAGACTTAAGAAATCTTCAAATGTTAAAGAATTAGTTATTGCCGGAGATTTACTTGATGAATGGTTTGTGCCGGCTACAATTGATACATATCAAGGTAAGGATCAAGCAGATTTTGTACAACGCATAGCGGAAACTAATAAAGGTGTAATTGATGCTTTTAAGGACATAATTAACGAAGGGAAAATTATAGTAACTTATGTGCCCGGGAATCACGACTTAACTGTTACTGAAGCAAGTGTTAGTCAAATCTTACCGGGAATAAATCAAGTACGTGATCCTGAACTTGGATTAGGAACTTATTATCCAATCGAATATCCTGAAATTGCAATTGAACATGGGCATCGTTACAACTTCTTTTGTTCACCAGATCCTTACTCAAATCAAGACATAGCTCCGGGAACAATAACGCCTCCTGGATACTTTTTTACAAGGATAGGAGCTCTTCACGTGGCACAAAATTATCCGACGGTAGCAGGAGATACTTTGTCTGTTGTTACACCAAATCAATCCGGTGATGAAAGCCAGACTCTTTTATATTCATACAGGAGATTATGGGAATGGGCAATTGATTACCTTAAGATCAATAATAAATTTGATGAAGATATTATTGTCACTAATTTTGACGGTTTTACTGATACTTATTGTGTTAATGATTTAGTACCTTATCAAACTACACCCGGTGGAGAAATAGATGTAAATTTATTTAAAGGTATTCAAGATACTTGGTATCAAAGACAAACACATAATCGAGTTCAAGTTCCTGTTCCTACAGCTCAAGCAATAGCGAATTCAGCTAATGAAAGTGAACTAAGTGAACAAGCTAAGACTCAGTATTTTAAAAATCCTAATTCAGATGTGAGACTTGTTATTTTTGGACATACTCACGTTGCTAAAATGGAAGTTTCTTTAGATCATAACAATCAAAAAGCTATTTATGTTAACTCTGGTACTTGGATTGATCATAATACATTATCTTCCACAAAAATGGAATTTGTTGTAATAACTCCACAGAGTGATGATGAAGATTCTCAAACTTCTGTTAAACTTTATAATTATAATGACGGTAAAGCTAACCTAATGACTTTTGACTCATTACGTTTCTAAAAGCTATTTTTAGATAATATAGTTCAATTAATAATATAGGCTATGTGTTATCAAACGACATATAGCCTTATTTCTATTAAGTAAAATCAATTCCGACAAAGCGTTATTAAGATTTATTTAAATCATAGATTTTAAGAGGCTTTCTCAAAATGCAAAAAAATCGTACAGCAAGCATCTTGCTTGCTTGTGATAACTTATTGAAATAAAACAATTTAATCTTTTATGCACGAGCAAGGATGCTCATGGTACGTGAATTTTGAGACAGCTTCTTAAAATGATGATATATTTTTTCATTTTTATTGATATAGAAATAGTTAATATAGATAGTTTAATATTGAGTAAAAAAAAAATTATATTGACAAAATTATATGAAGTTTTAGTATTTATCATAAGGAGTAATAATGAAATATTTAAGATTTCCATTTATGTCAATAATAGGTCAAGAAGAGGCAAGTTTAGCCATAATTTTGAATATTATTAATCCTCAAATCGGTGGTATTTTAATTTCCGGTACAAAGGGAACAGGGAAAAGTTCATTAGTATATGGTATCCCACAGATTTGTCCGGAGATTCAAGTGTATGCTAACTGTAGATATAATTGTATTGTAGGTGATTTTGAAAATTTATGTCCTGATTGTCAAAAAATTAAAGAGGTAAATCATACTTTAATAGTTAATAAAGAGATTGAAGTGGTAAATATTCCTTTAAATATTAGTGAAGATAATTTATTTGGTAAGATTGATGTCGAACAGTTACTAAAAGACGGCACAAGGCATTTTGTACCGGGTATTTTAGCAAAAGCAAACAGGCAAATACTATATCTTGATGAAGTTAATTTATTGCCTGATCATATAATTGATAGTTTATTAGATGTTTCTGCGAGTGCTTATAATGTTGTTGAAAGAGATGGTTTTTCTATTAAACATAAGTCAAATTTTTTGCTAATTGGTACTATGAATAAAGAAGAGGGAGAACTTAGACCTCAGATATTGGATAGATTCCCTATGTTTGTAAATCTTGAAACAGTTAAAAATCCGGAAGAGAGATTAGAAATTATAAAGAGAAATACAGCTTTTGAAAATAATCCTGAAGAATTCTACCATAAGTATAAGAAAATAAATGATTTAATGAAAATTTCAATTGTAAATGCCAGAGATTTGCTTCCGGAAGTTACTATCAATGAATATTTAGTAAAAAAAATCTTAGCATTTTTAATAGAATATAATATTGATGGGCATAGAGCTGATTTAGTGATTTTGAAAACTGCTAAAACGTATGCAGCTTTAGAAGAAAAGAGGATTGTAGAGTTAAAACACATCATTATGGCTATGAAATTTTCTTTATTGCATAGAACTCGTGAGGGAGGACTAAAGAAGCCTGTTAACTTTAGTGATATAGAAAATTGGTTTAAAAATGAAAAGGTTTTAGATTCTGAGAAAATATTAAACACAGACATAAATCCTGAAAATATTTCTTTATTCAAAGGAGGTTTAGTCTCTCCAACAAAAAAGTAAGAGACAGTATTCAGAATTTGTCATTATCTTACTTTAATGATATCAATCCTGAATATAATCGAGATCAAATAGAATTTATTTATCATAAGATAAAAGATCAAGAACTTACCGAGTATGAAAAGAAACTTTTAAATGATTTTGATAAAATATTGGCTGAATATGAAAAAACAAAGGCCAATAAAGAAAGTCTTTATGGTATTTTTTCTTTGCTCTCCAATAAAAATAATAAACTAAATATGTTAGGAATTGATTTAAACCGGTCAAATATGAATCCTTTTCAAGGATTATTTTCAGAATCGTTATCAATAAAAGATATTGTAAATATGATAGTAAAATTTGCAAGAGTAAAACCAAAAATAACTTCAAAATTGCAAAAAGTTAAAAAAGGTTTAATTGATTCTATCATAAAAAAAGTTGATGATAATTCATTTTCAGTAAGATTAGATGAATCTCAACAAAAGGTTAACTTAAAAAGAAAAAAGTTTATCTCGATTGATAATCGGAATAAATATAATAACGTCAAAACAAAAATCATAACATATTCTGCAACACGAAAACAAGATGATAAATTTGACTTATTTCATTCTGTGTTATATGCCTTAGAGTCAGGTTCATTTACACAAAATCCCTTTAAAATAAATGTCAATCCAAATCATTATCGTTATCCGGTATATTCATTTAAGCAAGTCTTTAATATAATGATAGTTCTGGACACGAGTAATTCCGTTAGTTGGGTTACGCAATTAATTGATAAAGTCATTGCTTTGATTACAAATTCTGCAAAAAATTCTAATGATAAGCTTGGCTTGATTACCTTTAATAATGAGAAAGCAAATATTATTCATTATCCGACAAAAAATATTCATCAAATAATCGGATCAATAAATAATACAAAGACTAAAGGACTTACACCGTTAAGCGAAGGACTTAAAAAAGCTGTAAATGTGTTTACACAAAATAGGTATAATCTTCCCGGGATGGCAAATGTTATTATTTTGATTTCAGATTGTTATCCTGAGCCTATGACATATAAATATAAGGATTTATTAGATGAACCTATCTGTAAAGAGTTTTTAAATGAATGTGAAAAAATAGCAGAAAATAAAATAAAATTTCTTATCATTAATCCAATTCTTAATGATTCAAAAATTAAAGCTGACAGAATTGGTAATAGATTGGCAAAGAGTGGAGTAGAAAAAGCAAATGGCGAAATAATTAATTTAAAAGGTAATGTGTCATTAAATATATTTGATAGTAAAAACACTTATAAATTAGATAAACATATAGAAGATGATATAAAAAATCAGATCTCAAATATTAGAAATGAATTATAAAATATTGTATTCGTTAATACTTGACAAATTAATGAAATTAAATTATTCAATCTTTTATTATGCATTATATAGGATAGATTTATATATAAAATGAGGTATAAAATGAAATTACAAGGTTTCGGGCTATTTGTCAAGGATATGGCTGTAATGATTCGCTTTTATAGAGATGTTTTAGGTTTTAATATTAAAGAAGACGAAAACACAACAAATGTATATTTAGAAAAGGATGGCACATTATTTTTACTTTACAGAAGGTCAGATTTTGAA
>JALNXV010000226.1 GCA_023230175.1 Candidatus Cloacimonadota bacterium | reverse complement strand
GATATGAAATTACTATAAGTTATAGCAAAACTGCTAATTTGTTTGATTAAAAGAGGGAAAAGTATAGTACCGACAAAAATAAGAGTTAAAAAGAAGATTCCATAAAATATGAATATCGAAAGAGTTTTATTGATTCCGATATTTTCTATTTGAATTATTATAGGATTAACTAGATACACGAATAACAATGAAAGAAGCATATAACTTAATATGGATTTATACACAAAAAAAGCAAATATAATCATTAATACAATGACTATATTAAAAATTAGCTTAATTAATTTACCTGATTTCATATTTCTTTAATCTTTGATTTGAATTTATTAAGCCTAAAGCCATATGTTCTCCTAAATTATAAAGTAATTTTATACCGGTAGCAGGGTTTTTTCTAACAAATCGTCTAAAATCATTTTTTGTGACTGCATACAAGGTTGTTTCTTTTGTTGCTTTTGCAGAAGCTATTCGATTAACCTCGGCAAATAAACCAATTTCACCAAAATGAGAGGCTTCTGAAAGCTGAGATATAACGATGTTATTTTCAGTATTTTCTAAAAAAATCTCTACTTCTCCACTTTTTATGATATAAAGTACAACATGAGGGTAAGTTTCTCTGAAAATAATTTCACCTTGTTCAAATTTCCTAATTAAAAATAATTTTGCAAATAAACTAAGCTCAGATTTACTTAAATTTTTAAATATTTCAACCTTATTTAAAAAAGTGAAATCATCTAATTTTTTACTCGTTTTTTTTAAAATCTTCTTAAAAAAATTATTTGACATAGACACTCCTATAAGTCTGCCCAGGCATCTTTTCCTATTAACGGAACAAAAACACATTGTCCACAATTATTTGATGAAATACAATCATTTCCATTTGAATCAACTTGTTTTTCGTACACTACTAAATCTTGATTATTGATTGAACCTAAAGGTAAAATTAACTTACCTCCTACACTCAATTGATTTAAAAGTTTTTCCGGGACCTTTGGACTTGCTGCTGAAACAATTATTTTATTAAACTCTGAAACTATAGGTAAGGCATTTTCCCACCCTAGACTTCCATCACCTATTTTATAATAGATATTTTTATATTCTAATTTTTTTAATATTTTCTTTGCATTCATTAATAAATCTTCGATTCTTTCAACAGTAAAGACTTCTGAAGAAATTTCTGCTAATAAAGCGGTCTGATAGCCGGAACCGGTACCAATTTCTAAAACACGATCTGTATCTTTTATATCAAGTAAAGACATCATTAAAGCGACAATATAAGGTTGTGAAATGGTTTGTTGAAAACCAATAGATAAGGGATGGTCTTTATATGCAAATTCTCGCCATTCATCAGAAACAAATAACTCACGAGGCACTTTTTTAAATGCATCAATGACTTTTTTATTACTTATGTTTCTAGCAATTAAGTGTGTTTCTACCATTCTTATTCTTTGATCATCAAATCTCATCCATCTCCCCTATGTTTGATAGCCAGTTTTTAAGTGAATCTATTTTGTCTTTGTTTGAAAAATCTACTTTAACCGGAGAAATTGAAACTTCATTGTTTTTTATAGCTTCATAATCTAAACAAAAATCTGATTTTTCATATATAGGATTGTCTCCTCCAATCCAAAAAATATCTCTATTTCTGTGATCTTTATCTTTATGTAATATATTTTGGTATCTTCTGAATCCGACTTGAGTTATTCTGGTTGATTTAATTTCATTTTTATCTACATTTGGTACATTTATATTAAGTATTTCTCGATGTCCTATAAATTGACTTATATTATGTTTAACTAAATTACACATAATTTCTGCAGCAACTTCATATTTTTGATTTTCAAAACTTGTATTTGATATTGCTATCGCTTTATAACCAAAACACATTGCTTCTATTGCCGCAGCAACAGTACCGGAATATAACATATCGTCACCTAAATTTTGTCCTGCATTAATGCCGGAAATAACTAAATCTATTTTGGGCTCATTTTTTAAAATTTCTTCAAAAGCAAGAATTACACAATCAACCGGAGTTCCGGATACGGAAAATGCTGATTCGGTAAAATCTTTTTTATTAAAAGGATTTTGTACCTTTTTAACTCTTAAAGGTTCTCTTATTGTTATTGAATGAGATGCAGCACTTCTTTCAATAGCCGGGGCTACTAAAAAAACTTTATGACCTGCATCGATAAGCAATTCTCTTAAAATCCATATACCTTTAGACTCAACACTGTCATCATTTGTTAATAAAATATTCATTTATACTCTTTCTAAAATTATTTTTATAAAATTTATTATATCTCTGAGATGAGATATATGGCTAATTTCGTTGTTATAAATTATTGGTATCTCTACGTATGAAATAATGGCTTTTTTTATAACATAATTAAGTATGATTTCTGTTTCCATCTGATATCTATTACTTTTAATTTCGTCAGGATTAAATAATTCAAGATTATATAGTCTATATCCTGACTGTGAATCAAGTATAGTTTTTTTACAAATTATGCTTACAATAAAACTAGTTAATTTATTACTCAAATACCTACTTATAGGCATTGTATTTATTTTAAATCTTCTATAACCAATTACCATATCGGCATTTTCGTGATTTTGAGTAATAAAAAAATCATTAATTGATTCAGGCTTGTGTTGTAAATCGCTATCTAAAGTAATGACAAAATTGAAATTTTTATCTTTAGCGTAGATAAAACCTTGTTTTAAGGCGTATCCTTTACCCATATTTCTTGAATAATCAATACATTGACATTTATAATTATGTATTATCTCTAAGCTATTATCTAATGAACCATCATTAACACACAAAACATTATCTAAGTATCCTAATCTTGAAAGATTCATTAATAATTTATTTAGATATAATTCACTATTATATACAGGAATTATTATCAAGGTATTATCAATATTTGCCTTTTTAATCAATGATTTACTTACCATCTTTACCCTATTGAAATTATTTTTGAATAATAATAATTTAAGCTGTTTATATGTCAAGAAAATTATTTGTTGATTTATTAAAAAAGTTAGTTGAGTAATTTTATTTTTAAACAGTTGAAACTAATAGTAAATATTATGTTTTTTTAAGACTATCTTAAAACAATAGTTATGCGAGCATCCCAGCTACTTCTTAAAACTTTAACCGATATATAATAAATAAGTTATCAAACTACAATTTCGATGCTAATAGAACTTTCGCTGTGCGAATATCTTTATTTGCACAACAACATTATTCAGTTGTCTTTAATATTAGCCTTTTTGAATAAATTATTTCTTGAAAAACTCACATAAAAGATTATTGATTTTCTTTGACTAATAATCTTGTAAAAACAATACAAATATTACTTATTTTGTATATTTATATTTATAAATTAATAAGTGTTAATCAAATAGTGCTTTGTTGATATTTATTTTTATTTTGTAAAGTTATAATACTGAGTTATTATATCGGTCAACTACTTGAAATATATAGCATAGGTACAGGAGACCTACAGGAGATGTTATTTCCTGTAGGTCTCCTGTACCTATGTTGTTCTGTAAAGCCATTTTCCTAAAACATAACTTATTATTTTTAAATAGTTTAGTTGCATAGACCGTGTTTATTTTATGATTATAATTTAAAAAATAAAGTAAATATGTTTTATAGATTATTTTTATTTGATATATTTGATTTAAATTGTAAAATAATTTTCAATTTAAAAAATGATTTTTCTTGAACAAACATAAGACTGATTATCATAATTATTAAGCTTGCACTTAGTTTTGTTATGAGAGTATCTATGCTATCATTTAAAATTTTTTAACTACAAGTTAGGAAAGTCTGTCTCATAATTAATGTTTTGCGAGCATCCTTGCTTGTACTCAAAACCTTAATTGAAAAGTATTCAATATTTTATGAAACTACAAGCTGGAAGCTTGTTGAACTTTTCTACATATTGAGACAGCCTTTAGAAGTATATAGAACAATGTTTGATATTTTTTAACAAAAAAACACTAAGAATAAAAATTACATATATTTAATTATGATCAATGTCAAGCATATCCACATCATCTAAATATTTTTTAAAACTTACTTCAGAGAGATTTTTAAACTTATTGAGTATATTATTAATGCGTTCGACAGCGTTTTCTATCTTTATATAATAGGATAATAGTTTATCATCAGTAACTTTAAGTTTTAATAATTCTACACAATTATTGATAATAGCAAGAGGTTGATTAATTTCATGATTAGCTGTAACAGCCATAGCAAAAGCAGTATTTTTTTGTTCTAATTTAATAATTTTCTCCTGACTTAACTCTAAATCTTTATAAGCTTTTTTAATATCAATTAGTGATTTTTGTAACATTTTTTCAATTTTTCGTTTTTCTAAATGATTTCTTACTCTTGATTTAACAAGATTGGGTGCAAAGGGTTTTGTTATATAATCAATTGCTCCAAGGGACAAACCGTACTCTTCATCTTTTTCGTCTTCCATAGCAGTGATAAAAATTACCGGAATATTTTTTGTATTTTCTGAGTTTTTTAAGATTTTGCAAACCTCATATCCATTCATTTCCGGCATCATTATATCCAATAAGATTATATCGGGTTGTTTTGATCCTTGTATGATTCTTAAAGCATCTTTACCGTTATTAGTAACCTTGATAATATATTCGTGTTTAAATATTTCACTTAAAATATTTATATTTGATCTGATATCGTCAACTATTAAAATTGTCATATCATTTGCTTCCATCATTTTTATTTCATTCCTTTATTTATAAGGTGAACAAGAGAATACAATTTTTCAATTGCTTTTTGATAATTGAAATCAATAATTTCACTAGAAATATTTGCAAATAATTCAATAATTTGATCTTCTTGAGGTAATTTTAAGGATATATTTTGTAAATATTCTTCATCAACAAATGCATCATCTTTCAATAAAGCAATTAATTTCTTGATTGAAGACAAAAATAAGTCCGGATCAAAAGTCCTTTTATTATATATAATTTTATCGGTTTTAGTTGATAAAAGTGTATTTACACTATCTTGAAATTTTTTTATGTTATTTTTTAATTCTATGAGTTCCATATCAATAGTTAAAGAATCTTTTAGTTTATTTTCAATAATTTTACAAATATTATAAATTTCATTTGCTCCAAGATTTGCTGCTGTACCTTTAAGTGAATGTATTTCATAGCTAATTCTATCATAATTTTTAATTTTTAATAAATCGCAGACAACAATAAAAATTTTATCTAAATCTATACTAAATCGTTTTATTAATTTTGAATATAAATCAAAGTTACCACCGATTCTATCAAGACTATCTTTAACTAAAATTCCCGGTAATGAATCAGGATAAGTAGTTTCAATTTGAGAATCATAATTATTGATGTTGGTGTTTAAATATCTACTTAAAACAGTTTCTAATTGCTCAGTACTAAATGGTTTTGATATATAGTCATTCATTCCGGCAAGAATGCATTTATCTTTTACTCCATCCATTGCATGAGCTGTCATTGCAATAATAGGAATTGTGTTTAATTTTAAATTTTTTCTAATTATTTTCGTAACTTCGTATCCATCCATTCCCGGCATCTGAATATCCATAAAAATTAAATCAAATTGATTTTCTTTCAATAGATCTAAAGCAAGTTTACCATTGTCTGCAATAATTAAATGTAGATTATATTTCTTTAAAATTTCTTCGGCTACTTCTTGATTGATTTTATTATCTTCAACAAGTAAGATTGAATAATTTTTATACTCAATCTTTTCTTCATCAGTTTGATTGGGTTTGTTTGCTTTTTTATTTAAAAAATAATCTAATAAGAAATCAAAGAAATTATTATAACTCATCTGTTTCTGATATATTTCTAAGCCATAATCTAAAAATTTATTGTAATTTCTTTCTATAATTTCATCAGAAGAGAAAATAATAATATTTTGAAATTGACTTAAATCTTCAATATTAAAGAGTTCAAATAACTCTTCTTCATTAAGGATTTTAATTAATATAAGATCATATCTGTTAGTATTTTGAAGATTATTAAAAAAATTATGCAATTCTAAATATTCTATTTTTAAGTGTAATTGTTGAAAGTAGCTCTCGGTAATTTCTAAAAATTTTTTAGTATT
>JALNXV010000225.1 GCA_023230175.1 Candidatus Cloacimonadota bacterium | reverse complement strand
ATATCATCTGTAGTGGTGAAGTTATATACTCCCCAATTTGTTTCGTCATTATAATACCTTTCAAATATCGGTGTTGCTTTAAATTCATATATTTGGTTAGTGGTTTGATTCATTTGTTTATCTCCTAGTTGTTTATATTTCTATCTTTTAACCATTGCTGATAGGTTTTGATAGACTCAACAAAAAACTGTCCATCTCTTTTCCGTCCTAAAATTGCAAGACTATTCCCTTTTTTAATTAAATCATTAAAGTTTTTATATTGCCTTGCCCAACAAGTAGCTTCAATTATCCCATAAGGAGTATATAAGTCTAAATAGGCAAAAGCATTGTTGTTTTTATCTTTTTTTCTTTTAATATCTACAACTACACAGATAGCAACTGCTTTTTCTCCACCGTCTACTTCGTCCCAAGGAGTAACATATTTATATGCTTCTTTTAATGGGTCATATGTAATAAACATTGATAAAGTTTCAAACTCCCACATAAATTCTTCTTGTAAATATTTTGACGAAAATTCTTTAATATATTTTTGTCGGGCATCTTCTTTTTTGAATGTTCTATCTACTTCTTCATTGTCAAATTTTTCTTTTCTTTTTTGATTGAATAATTTAAGTCTCTCTTGCTTATTTTTGATTGTATCAGTATCAATTCCCCATACTTCTTTTAATTCCTTAACTGATTTAAAAGTTTTTCTTTCTTCAAAAATTTCATTTTTATAATCATTTTCAAATAATTTATTTGCATATCTAAGCAAAAAATTTCTTTTATTTTTTGTTGGAAAACAACCACTTTTTGCCAACTTGATAATTGTTCCTTTGGTTATCTTTCCAGATTCCTTTGTTTTAGATAAAAAGTCATCAAATCCTTCATATCTTCTATTTTCTATGATTGTATCTACTACTGCATCTCCTACGCCTTTAATTGCATATAATCCAAATAATATTTTATTTTTATTTTTTATTGCAGTGAAATTCCGTTCTGATAAATTAATGTTTGGTGGTGCAACTTGAATATTTAACCTGTGACATTCATTAATAAAGATACTTAATTTTGACATATTATCACTCTTGGCGGTTAAACATGCTGTCATAAATTCTAAAGGATAATGCGTTTTTAAATATGCTGTAAGATAACTAAGCAAACCATATGCTACGGCCTTACCACACTTGGTTTCCCAAGCCATATTATATAAATATGTTGTGGTCTGGACTATCCCATATACTTTAATATAAAGTATCTTCCATTATAGTCTCTGAAGGTTTATCGTGTATAAGATTATATTTTCTTTGCATTCCATAAGGTTGGTCATATACCAAGACTTTTAATATATTAATGTTTCTTTTTAAAGATGATCTTAATTGATACATTGTGGTTTTATTAATTTCATCTTGTTGAACAATATTTAAATCTTGCATATATATTTTTTCTTCCATTTTGTTTTTTAACCATTTTATGAATTCTAACGAAGCGCTACATATAAAAAATTCTTTGCCATCTTTTCTAATCCATCCGTCTCCATCAATCAATCCACGTATTATATAAGGAAAATATTTATATTCAATATCATATAGATTTATTGCACCTAATGTTTTTGATTTTCTTTCTCCAATATTTAACCGTTTAAATTCATCAATTAAACGTGGACTATTTAGGGTAATTCTATATTTATTTTGTCTCGGTGGTTTTCTTTTTATTATATTATATGGTTTATCAATAATATTTGATATAAATTGTATAACATCTTCGTCTACCATATCAATGCCGACTACGCTATTAACAATATAACCATCTGCAATTATTAACCCTAAATAATATGCTTTAAACCAACTATCAATTATAGACATTGAAAATTCCTCATATGTTTTATTTAACATCAATTCTTCTCTTTGAGTCCTTGGATTTTCACCATACTTTTTAACTTTATCTATAATTGACTTATTCGTTTTAAAATTATATTTGTCTTTCAAATATTTTGTGCTTGCTCCGTTAAGATATTCATCAACTATTTGTCTTTCTATTTCGTTTGAATATTTTTTATTTGTAATTATATACCTCCCAATTATTAATCTATATACACGATAATTTCCATGCTGATTGCCCAATCCTTATAATTTTCAAACATTCACGCTTATCATTACTGATTACGTTGTAGTTTATAAGGCTCTAAGGGGTTTCCAGCAGTTTCGGAAGTTTTTAACAATATGTCACCATATTGTGGCACACAATTTTATGCCCTCGATTAAACGAATAATCGGCTTGCTTAAGCATTAGTCCCCATATTTCATTAATCTGATCTTCATTCCAATTTTTGTTTAACAATCCCTCTTTAAACTTAATCTCTAATTTTTCCATTTCATCTTTCAATTTTTTCCCAATTGCTCTTCTCGCAGAATCTACCTCTTCTTCAGGAAAACCAGCGTATCTAAATAACTGTAATGCTTGCTCCTGATAAAGTAAAACATATTGAGTTTTATTAAATATTTTCTTCAAATCCTCATGCAACACTTCAATTTCATTGGGATATTTTTTGTTTTTACAATAATCAGGGAAATTGTCTTTTGTTCCTGGTCGGTTTGCTGCATTAATGACTATTATATCTTCTACATTATCAACTTCTGCTTCTATACACATTCTTCTTGCCTCAGCAGATTCCATTTGAAATATTCCAATGGTATTGCCACTTTTATAAACTTTTTCATATACTTCTGAATCCTCAAGGTTTAAGTGATCTATATTTACATCATCCCAAGTTAATCCTGCCATTCTTAATGTGTCATCTACAATGTCTACTGTTTCAAGTCCAAGATAATCCATTTTAGTTAAACCTAAATCATCCATTGCTGAATGCATTTCTAATTGAATCATAATATTATCTTCAGAATCATAACAAATAGGACAATATTCAACAACTGGATTGGGAGTTATTATAGTTCCTGCTGCATGTCTACCCATACTTTTAGGCAAACCTTCTAATTCCATAACATACTTAAACCACAAGGGATATTGCTCATATATTTCTTTTAATCTTTCGTTTTTAAACAACACATCTCTTAATAATACTTCTTTTTCTTCTTCCTCACCTAAATCATTTATAGTATTAATAGTAGGTATCATCTTTGCCACTTCATCACGTAATTTATAAGGTATCTTACCTTTATACTCTTCTGATTTTTCATCTAATACTTTACCAACGTCTCTTATTGCTACTTTTGTACTTAAAGTATTAAATGTAGCAATTGGTGCAACATTCTCTTTCCCAAAAAGTTCTTCTGATATTTCAATAAATTCTTTTCGTCTATTTTTGGAAATATCAAAATCAAAATCAGCAATTGATTTTCTACCCAAATTAGCAAATCTTGAAAAATCTAAGTCCCATCTAATGCTGTCTATTTGAGTTACACCTAACATATAAAGACATAAACAATTTGCTCCTGAACCTCTAGAATACCCTCTTGGGATATCCCTCTTTTTTGCTTCTTCTACCAACATATATAACATAATAAAATAATCTGTATAATTTAACTCATATAAAATAGGCAATTCCATTTCAAGTCTATCTTTTCTTATTTGTTGATCTTCTGCTAATAAATGAGAAAACTTTTTTTCAAAATCTTTGAAAACTAAATGTCTCAAATATTCTTTATTTGAATTAAATCCTTCTTGCACAGGTATTTTAGGCATTATAACACCATTATTTAAACCAATATCAATATTTTCAATCATATTTGAAATTAAAATAGTTTCATTAATACCCTCTTTTATAATTTCTTTTGAAAATTGTTTTTCTAAAATATTGTAAACATCTGAATCTGTTTGTAAATAACAATCAACATAACTCTCTCCTACTTCTCTTCCTTCTCCGATTTCAACAAAAATTGCATGAGTGTCAATTTCGTTTTTATTTATCATATGAGCATCAGTGGTAATAACATAAGGCAAATTATATTTTTGTGAAAATTCATATATTTTTTTATTTGCATTGTGCTGATCAATCGTTTTATGGGATTGTATCTCACATGACACATAATCAAATATAGATTGCAATTGTTTAACAAATTGTATTGCTTCTAATTCTTTATCATTAATTAAATACTTACTTAATCTACCTGCTTGACAAGCAGTTAAACATATAATTCCTTTCCCACAATTATTTTTTTCAATCCAATCTAAGGATGCTCTTGGTTTTTTATAAAAACCTTCTGTATTGGAAATAGATACTATTTTAAATAAGTTTTGCAAACCAATCTTATTTTTTGCCAATAATATTAAATGATATCTTGGTTGTTGATAATCTCTAGTGTCTTGCTTCTCATGCATGTCATCAGTTTCATAAATTTCACATCCAATGATAGGCTTAATATCATTTTTATTACATTCTTTCACAAAATCAACAAATGAAGTCATAATTCCATGATTGGTTAATGCTATCGCAGTTTGATTATTTTTTTTTGCAAATTCAACTATTTTATCAACTGTTGCAATAGAATCCAACAATGAACCTTTTGCATCATGAACATGTAAATTAATCATATTTTCCCTTCTTTCATAAGTTGATTTTTTAATATTAAATATCTTTCATGTTTTCTTTTTAAAAATCTGGGTGTATTTTGATACAGATGGTGCATAATTTTATATACTTGCCTATTCCCTCCGTATTCTAAATTAGAGACAATATCGTATATGTGTCGTTTGTCTAATTTTCTTTTATTGTATATTAATTTATTGTTATATAAATAATCTGTAATAAAATATAATACATCATCTGTACTTGTAATTCTAAATTTAAAATCCAACTTATCATTATTTTTTCTTCTATGTATTGAAATACAACCATTCCCATCAAAATATCCAAGTATAAAATATTTAATTAATTCTTCTGGTATTTTTTTTGGACGTTTTTTAATCTCTGATTTTCTTTCACTTAAACCCTTATCAATCAAATCATTAAATATTTTTTCACTTTTAATAATTATTCTTGCATATTGAATACCAATTTTATAACCATTAACTACACTATATATGTTTATAGGATAATTTGAATTTAAATCTTTATTTAATGTTTCTAAATGTTCTTTGTCTTCTATTGCCAAAGATATTCCTAACGATCCTCTATTATAAAATTTTTCATTTTTTGAAACAAAGCCATCAGCGTATAAAAAACCTAACCAATATGCTTTTTCTGACGTATTTATATTCTCAAAATAATCTTCATTGCAACTATATTTTTTATTATTTATTCGATTGCTTCTTCTTGGAATATTGTTTTTTTCCAATATTTTGTATATTTGATGAACAGGAATATTTTCTTGTTTAGAAATTTTTAACGCAGAATTGCCTTGGGTGTATAAATCTATTATATAACTCATATCTATTCCCCTTTATATTACCTGATAATCTTCAATTATCACCTGTGGTGTTAAAATGCCTTTGTAATTATTCAGTCCTACTTTACCTATCACATTAATAACAATAAAATCATCATCATTTCCCCAATCATTTAACCATTTATAAATTGGATCATTCTCTCCAATTCTAAACTTTATAAAAGTTATTTCATCGTTATATACAAATTTAATAGTACTATTATCTTTACCCATAAAATTAATATCATTTCTACTTACTTTTATATTACTAATATAAACTAATGCTTCTCCAATACCCTGTCCATAAAAATCTTTTAATTCATCCATTGTTTTAATAAAACTAATATCTAAATCATCAATATCAATAATAAAATCAACTTCATAGTATGAAGTAAAATCAACATTTTTCAATTGCTCATTAATTAATTCAATTGCTTTTGGAATATTGTCTTTATGTATTTCTATTCCGAACGCACCTTGATGCCCCTGGCAATATTCAAACATATTTGTTTCTTCTAAATAGTCTTTTAAATTTGGAAGTGGTGATCTGTTAATATTCCTGGCACTTCCTGCATAATGATCTGGTTTATTTTTAACTTTCCTTAATAACAAACAGGGTTTATTATATTTTGTCGCAATATTCATTGCAACAAGTCCAGTTAAATTTTCATTTAATTTATCTGTAACATTAACAAATATTATTTTATTATTATTATATTCTTTGTCATCTATATATTCAAGCAGTTTTTCAACATCTTTATTTTTAGAATTGTTTTGTCTTTGCCTGGCATTACTACATA
>JALNXV010000224.1 GCA_023230175.1 Candidatus Cloacimonadota bacterium | reverse complement strand
GAGAACTTATTTAGATAGTAAAAAGATTGAATATGATAAAAATGTAGGAGCAGGTAAATTAATAGCTGAAGTTTTTGATAATTTTGTAGAAAGTAAATTAATTCAACCAACATTTGTAATTGATTATCCTTTAGAAATCTCTCCACTTGCTAAAAATCATCCCGATAATCCTCAATTAGTTGAACGTTTTGAATTGTTTATTGCAGGAAAAGAATTTGGTAACGCCTTTACTGAGCTTAATAATCCTCTTGAACAAAGAAGGAGGTTAGAAGCTCAAGCAAAAGCAAGAGAAATGGGTGATGATGAAGCTAATGTTGTTGATGAAGATTTTATTGAAGCTCTTGAGTACGGTATGCCTCCTATGGGTGGTTTAGGTATTGGCCTTGATAGATTGGTTATGTTATTTACAAACAATTCATCAATTAAAGAAGTTATTTTCTTTCCACAAATGAAATCGGAATAATTTTTTATATATTTAGCTAAAGAGTCTTTTAGGAGGCTCTTTTTTTTTGACATATATAAAAATGCTTTATCAGGTTTAACATTGAAGACTATTGAATAATACCAGGGACTGTCCAAAAATGCAGAAAAGTTCTACAAGCTTCCAGCTTGTAGTTTTATAAAATATTGAATATCCATCACTTATGGTTTTGAGTGCAAGCAGGGATGCTCGCACAACAGTAGTTTTTAGACAGCCTCTTACAGCTTGTAAGCAGTTTATTGATTGATATTATATATATTTAAGATGCTTACAGTGCAAGCAGGGATGCTCGCACAACAACATTATTCAATAGCCTTTATTTGTAGTTTAGTTATAGTATGTAAAGTTAATCTATAAGGGACCTCCAAGATGCTTTAAAGCATCCTGGAGGTCTCCTGTTTTTTGAAAGTGTTTAGTAAGTATATTTTGTGAGTATTTTGACTTATTCCAATCTTTATTGAGTTAGTATTTTAACTTGTATTTAAAACTTCCTTTTAAAGGTATACTATGAAATGGGATATCTTGGTATGATATTTAAAATATTCAAATGCTTTTAAATATCTATTGACAAGAATAGTTTTTATTTACATAATTGTTTAAAAGAAATTAAGGAGCGATAGGATGCAAGAAAAAGAATACAAAAATTGTTTTTTGTGTGGCAAAGACAATCCTATAGGTTTAAAGTTAGATTTTTATTATCAAGGAGATAAAGCTTTATGTGATTGGAAATCATTAAAGGTTTTTGAGGGTTATGATGGCATAATTCATGGTGGAATCATCGCTTCAATATTAGATGAAGCAGTTGCAAAAGCTATTTTATACAAAGGTATAGTAGCAGTTACTTCTGAATTAAATGTAAAATATTTAAAGCCATTTCCGGTAAATACTGATGTTAAAATTATTGGTGAAGTTATTGATATTAGAAAAAAAATTATAATAGGTAAAGCAAAGATTATTGATAAATTAAATACTGAGAAAGTTATTGCAAAAGCAGATGCAAAGTATTTTATTTTGTCATAAATACATTATTGGAGGGATAAATGAATAATATAGATTTATTTAAAAAAAAGATGCAAACAGCTTCATTAAGCGATAAAATAATTGATGTGTTTAGTTATTACTATAGTTTATTTATTGCCGGAGAAAAGGGTAAATTAAGTAAAAAAGATATTGATTTGCCGACAGAAAGACAAGTAATTAGTTACACAAAACTAAATAATGATAGTTATAATAGTTTACAAAAATTAGCTGTAATAAAGTTAAATGGTGGATTAGGGACATCAATGGGTTTATCTAAGGCTAAAAGTTTATTACCTGTAAAGGACAATAATACTTTTTTGGATATTATCGCTAATCAGATATTATTTTTAAGAAATAAATATACGATTGATATCCCTCTTATTTTTATGAATAGCTTTAACACTTCTAAAGATACAGTAACTTATTTAGAAAAATATCCTTCATTAAGACTAAATGATATACCATTGGAATTTATACAAAATAAGTTTCCTAAGATAGAAAAAGATACTAATAAACCTTATGAAAATATCGATGATAGTTTAACTTGGAATCCTCCCGGGCATGGTGATATTTATAATGTGTTAAATGAAAGTGATTTAATTGATGTATTACTGGAACGGGGTATTGAGTATCTTTTTATCTCAAATTCTGACAACCTTGGTGCTGTTGTAGATACAAAGATACTTAATGAAATGATAGAATATGATATTGATTTCGTTATGGAAGTATGCAACAGAACAGAGATGGATAAAAAGGGTGGACACCTTGCTAAGAAAAAAGGTGGCGAACTTGTTTTAAGAGAGGTAGCTCAATGCCCTGATGAAGAGAATGATGAATTTCAAGATATAAAGAAATATAAATATTTTAATACTAACAATCTATGGATAAAGTTATCAGAATTGAAAAAACTCTTGATTAAATACAAAGGAATCTTACCTTTACCTTTAATCCTTAATGCAAAAAAGGTTAGTGATACTCCGGTTATTCAATTTGAAACAGCTATGGGTTCAGCAATTTCACTTTTTGAAAAGGCCAAAGCTGTTTGTGTACCGCGAAATAGGTTTTTGCCTGTAAAAAAGACACCTGATTTATTGATGTTATGGTCTGATATTTATTATCTTGATGATGATTTTATTATAAAAAAAAGAGATAAGGATAGAGATATAGTTATTGAGTTAGATGATGAATATTTTGGCAGTATAGAGGATTTTAGTAATGCTTTTATAGATGGCATCCCTTCTCTCATTGATTGCCAATATTTAAAGATTGTTGGCAATGTTAAATTTGGACAAAATGTCAAGTTTTCTGATAAAATAGAATTAATTACAAGTTCTGAATCTTTTTTAAGTAATATTCATATAAAGGGGATATAATGATTAGTGTTGAACAAGCAAAAGAACTTTTATTAAAGCATTTACGACAAGAAAATTTAATAAATCATTCAATAGCCGTTGCCTTAGTTATGAAATCACTGGCTGAGATATTCGAACAAGATAAAGATGAATGGTATATTATAGGCCTTTTGCATGATATTGATTATGATTTAACTTATGACAATCCACAACAACATAGTTTATTAGCAATGGATTTACTCAAGGATTATGATCTAAAACCTTATATGCTTGATGCTATAAGGAGACATTCCGGAAATGAAGCCTTAATTTCGATTGCTGATAAGGCTTTATGGTGTGCTGATCCCGTAACAGGATTAATTACTGCAACCGCCTTAATGAATCCGGAGAAAAAGGTCTCAGCTGTTAAATTAAGTTCTTTGAAAAAGAAATTTAAAAATAAGAATTTTGCTGCCGGAGCTAATAGAGAACAAATAGCAACTTGCCAGAGTTTAGGTTTTACAATAGACAAATTCCTGCAACTTTCTTTAGATGCTATGTCATAATGATTTGCAAGATATTTATGTAAAAGTCTTATTTATTTTAAAATAATTGCTTTTTTTATCTCAGAGTAATTATCTGTTTTTAAGGAGATAAAATAGATTCCTGAAGGTAATTTTTCGGCATTCCAAATAATTATGTGTTTGCCTTTAGATTTTTTATCGTCAATTAAGGTTGTAAGTAATTGACCTTTAAGGTTAAATATCTGTAGTAAGACATATTCATCTCTTAATAAAGAGAATTCGATGTTAGTAATAGGATTAAAAGGATTAGGGTAATTTGAATAAAGTTTATCTGTAAATGGTTGTGAATTTAAATCAGTTTGATTAACATAGGACATAATATACCAAGTAACTTCACTAAAACTAAGATCATTTGAGACTTTAGCTTTTACGATATGGCTATTATAATTAGAAAAAGTATAGCTAAATGTATGATTATTATTGTTTTGATTAGTGTTATCAATATACCATTCATAAAGCAATGGTTGACCATATTGTGCTACATTAAGATGGAAAGTAATATAGTTGTTTTCCGGTGATATATATAGAGTGTCAGAATTTGGTGTATATGAAACAATCTGTGGAGCTACACTATTTACTATTACATTGAGAGAATCGATATCATAGTTGATATTTGAATTTTTTCTCATTTGTGGATTGAGAAATTCTGATTTAAAATATAGATATTCATTTCCTGACCAATACTGATTAGGCGTGAAAGTAACAAAGTTATTGTTTATATTGGTTTGAATGTTTTCTGAAGGGATAATTTGACTAATCTCATATAGTAGTTCGATATCATCATTTTCTATAATAACTGAATCATTGATGTAATTTTTAAAATTTAAAGTCAATGAAGAATTTTCATTGATATAGATCGTATCAGGTAAATTTAAATCAAGTAGATGAGTAATGAGATAATTTGCGGAATTTGTGCTGCTTTCGATAAAATTTTCTTTAAATGCTTTAGCTTTAATGAAAGTATTTTGATAGATTAGTATTGGTTCAATATATAGCAAATCATCAGGAGTTGGGTCATTATTATTTAATGTATAATAAATTTGAGCATTTGGTTCTGATTCGATTTCAATAGTTTGAGCAGTAAAATACTCGCTTGGATTGATATTAAATGTTGGTGTTTCGACTGTCCCTGTAACTTGGTATAAGGCTTCTGTTGTTGATGATGAGATGTAACCTGACTTTATTGCTTTTGCTTTGAGATTTAGAATCGAACGATAATCAAGTGTTATGGGATTTGTGTAAATATTTGAATTGATGTTAGGTTCTGAACCATCAGTTGTATAGTAGATAATTACATCAAGGGTTTCTGAGTATAATGTAATATTGATAGGTTCGTAGTATAGACCGGGAGAGGGGGAGAATCCTACATCAGCACAATGTCTTGTTGCTTCAAAGTCAATATTGGTTTCGTTTTGTATGACTGTCAAGGTGTAATATTCAGGGTTAAATGAGTGCCAATCTTTGTATGCAGAAAGGCTGATATTCTCATTATGATATGCGGTAAAGAAATATTGACCATTCTCGTCTGTGAATGTTTCTCTTGTAGAATTTATATCATAAATTTGAACATCTTGGATAGGTTCTCCTTGACAAAGAACTTGCCCATGAATACTGTATTGATTTGCAATTGCAGTAAAAGTTATCCCATAGATATTTGAAGATATATTAGCAAAATTTATTGAGGCAGGGTCAAAGGTATGACCGGTATATTCCGGGAATATTGTTATGCTTTGACCATAAGTAACCGGGACAGAAAACTCACCATTTTGATTAGAAGTAGTAGTATTGTTATTGTAATATATAGTTACATTGCCTAAACCTTGTTGATCTTTAAATATATATCCATTGATTGTATAAATATTAGGAGTACCGATAAAATTGACGGTAACATTTGAGTTTACGTTATTAATGCTATGGCTTGAGGGAGTAAAAGAGTAACCGGTTAATTGAGGTGTTATGACAAGATTCTCTCCTTCAATGATAGTTTCTGAAAAATATCCTGTCGAATCAGTAATTATGATAGATTGATTTATATTTATATGTACATTTTGTAATGCTTGATTATTATTGTCTTCAATATATCCATTTAATGCGTATTGATTTGGGACTCTTGTTATAAAGTCTAATTCTATAGAACTGTTCAGATTGCTGATTGTTTGAGTAGAATTTATAAAGATATGCCCGGGCTTAGAAACCGTGATTGTATAGTCCTGCCCCCAATTACCTTGAAAAGTAAATAACCCATTTTCGTTTGTTGAACCTGAGATATTGTTGTAAGTAATATTAACATCTGATAAGTTTTGACCATTATAATCGCTAGTGTGTATGATAACCGGATAAGTTATCATTTCAGGAGAGAAATTATAGCTTGTTAAGTTATTAGAAATATTCGATATTGAATACTGTGTCGGTGTAAAAGTATATCCCGGATGAGTAGCTGTAAGAATTAAACTTGTTCCATAAGGTATGCCTTCAATAAGATAATTTCCATTTTGATTTGAGATATCTTGCAAAGGAGTAGTTCCCCATTCTGCTTTTATGATTGTTCCCGGTAGTGAATAAACTTGACCGGAGATTGAGAAAGTTTGTATATCAGCAGTAAAATCTCTAATGATGTCTTGGTTTATACCATTAATAAGATAATTGCCGGGAGTAAAATTAAACCCTGTTTTTTGGGGAATTACTAAGAAACTTTCATTTGTTTGATATATTGTATGGTTGTAAAAGCCATTATTATCTGTTGAAGTATTTCCAAAATTTCCAAATGAAATATTT
>JALNXV010000223.1 GCA_023230175.1 Candidatus Cloacimonadota bacterium | reverse complement strand
AATTCCACCCGGGATCAAGACGCCATTGCCCATGTAGTCGGCAAGCATCGAAACCAGAACCTCATTGAACATCTCAAGGAGGCTATTGCCCGAAGCGTGGGCGATGAGGACATGGAACTGACTGTCCAAGGCAACACGGTTCTTAAGTGAAAGCGTACGGTCGCTGAACTTCTCAAGGTTCTCCCGAAGAGCATTGATATCCGATTCTGTCGCATTCTTCGCAGCTAGCCGGGCAGCATTCACTTCGACAATCCCTCGCATCTCAGTGAGATCATGGTCGCTGACATCATGCATCTGGCTGAAACGGTTGACAGCTGCCTCCACAGTGTTCGTCTGCGGCTTGGTTACAAAAGCACCGAGGCCGTTAACCATATTGACCAGACCACGCTCGCGAAGCATTTTCAGAGCTTCACGGATTACAGGACGGCTGACGCCATAACGATCCGCAAGCTGCTGCTCAGACGGAAGCTTCGAGCCTTCTTTCAATGAAAGAGAACTCAGAATCATCTCCTCGATATGCCCAGCTATCTGCTGGCCGAGGTTTTCCCGAGAAGGAACAAATGCACTTGAATCACTTTTTGCAACCATCAGTCACTCCGTATATTGAACCTAACACCTTGAAACAGAATCAGTCAACCGCTGTTTGAGTTTTCCAATCGCTGAAATAGTTGATAAGGCACCGTTTCTCAAAAAAGAAATATCATCGCCGGTACTGATGAAATCCACGCCAAGTTCTGCCCAGATCTTCATCACAGAAGGATCCGGCCCTATCGATACGCCTACTGGGATTGAATGCTTCGATCCTGAAGCAATGACTCTTCTGGCCAAACCCAGAATCTTCTCATCCGTTGAGTGCCCAAGCAGTCCTGCGGAAGAACTCAGATCATTCGGCCCGATGATCAGCACATCGACCCCATCGACTTCTGCAATCTCATCAATATGCTCAACTGCATTGATATGCTCAATCTGAAGAATCCGCAGGAAAGAGCGTCTGGAAGAGGAAAGATACTCTGAATCTGGAATGATTCCATAGCGGTTCGCCCGCCTCGGTCCATAGCCTCTGATTCCTTCCGGGGGATACAGGCAAGCCTGAATTGCACATCTGGCTTCTTCGGCTGACAGAATCTGAGGAATGATGATTCCGTCGATTCCCATCTCCAGAACAGGCTTGATCACAGCAGGATCGGAAGAAGCCACCCTTACCAGGGCAGCTGCTCCGCCTTCGTTGGCAGCAATTATGTGCTGCATGAGATTATGTTTGTCAAACGGACCATGCTCAGCATCAATCCATAGAAAGTCGTATCCGTACATCGCCATCGCATTGCTTATCACTGGATCAGAAAGAAAGACATGTCCTCCAATACAGGAAAGATGTCCTTCTTTCATCTTCTTCAGGATATTCTGAGCATAATCCATCGAATCAGGCCTTCAAGCCAAGCTCGGTCCGGATTCTTGTCTCAAGCCTGATCAGGCTCTCAATTTCCATCCGGCAGTTTTCATTAAGCAGTGAAACATCCTTGCTTCGGGTATGGAGGCTCATAGGGATTCCAGTCAGCTGACAGTGATACTTTGCATTCACCGGATAGCAGCGGGCCTCGGTTACAGCAGCCATTGTAAGCCAATCCATCACATACCGTGCTTTCTCAGGATGCAGCTTGAAGTTTTCATAGAGCCATTTGTAGATATCGATATGGAAGTTTCCCATTACACCATTGTAGCCGCTGTAGCCATACTGCAATGCATCCAGAAGCGTTGCAGTATTGGCACAGAACAATGAAAGTCCTGTACCATTGACCACCTGCACTCTTCTCTTCTCGATTTCCTTCGAGCAGCTTACGTCCTTGAGGAATACAAGCTTTCCACTGCGGGCACAGCTTCCTAGAAACTCATCAGTGAGAAGCCTGAGATAAGGAAACGGACACTCATAAAGACCGAAAGTCACATCAGGAAGCTGGCGGAAGATGTCATCGGCATTCTTGTCAAATACATCGCTGCCATCCTCTTTCCTAGCCATCCTGTTCGAAACAAGAACAACAGCATCCACACCGGTTCTGGCCATTGCGCCAAGCTCATCGATTTGCTGCTGATGGTCATCGGCAGTATGCCCAGAAGCAATGATTCGGATCCTGCCTTGGTTGGCATCAACTACCGCTTTTGCAATATCAAGCTTCTCCTGCAGAGTCAGATAGAACATCTCAGAAGACTGGCAAACGGAGAAAATTCCATCAGCGCCACGATCGACGTACCAGTCAACCAGTTTCCTTATTGCTTTGAAATCGACTTTGTCATCATCGGTGAATGGGGTTATCATTGTGGGCCAGCAGCCCGAATATGTTTTCTTCATCTTCATATCTCCTTCAGTTCATCAGATAAGCCCTGCAGCCTTGGGGAGGAACAGCACGATTTCAGGGATATAAGTAATCAGCACAAGAACTATAAGCATAACCACAATCGGCCACATTATCTCTTTCATTATCTTCTTCAGAGGCGTTCCTGATATCCCACTTGTTATGAACAGCAGCATTCCAAACGGCGGAGTGGACAATCCGACCATCATGTTGAACGTGACAACAAGTCCGAAGTGAATCATATCTATTCCCAATGCTCGTGCTACAGGAATCATGATAGGGACGAATACAAGCTGTATAGTCGAGGTATCAATGAACATTCCAAGAAGCAGAATCACAAGGTTCACAAGCAGCAGGAACTGATACTTGCTAGTGGTGATGGACAGAATCCAGGCACCAAGCGAAGAAGCCAGCCCTTCTCTGGCAACGATGTAGCTTATTACAGTGGAAGCTCCAATCATGATCGAAGTCGCACCGATGTCCTTGATTGTCTGCTTGATCACTTCAATCAGTTCTTTCCAGCCCATTGCATGATAAGCAAAGATCGAGATAAGAAGCGCATACAATCCAGCCACAGCACCAGCCTCGGTCGGCGTCATTATTCCAGTGTATATTCCAACAAGAAGGACCACCGGCGTAAGCAATGCTGGAATCGCATTGATCACGAATACCTTGAAATCATGACGGGAAATCGGCTCACCCTTAGGGTAGCGTCTCTTCTTCGAAACGATTCCGACATAGATCATCAGTGCAATTGTCAGAAGAATCGCAGGAATCATTCCGCCCATGAACAGAGCTCCGACTGAAGTGCTGGAAAGCATTGCATAGATGACAAGAGGAATCGAAGGCGGGAAGATGGGCCCGATAGTCGCAGAAGCAGCAGTGACAGCACATGAAAAGCCATCATCGTACCCCTGATCTTTCATCGCCTGAATCTCAATCTTTCCAAGGCCTGCCGCATCGGCAATCGCCGAGCCGGTCATTCCAGAGAAGATCAATGAGCCCAGAATATTCACCTGTCCCAATGCTCCCTGAAGGTTCTTGCAGACTCCGTTGCAGAACTTGAAGACCATCTCAGTGACTTTGCCGGAATTCATCACGTTTGCCGTGAATATAAACAGAGGCACAGCAATGATCACGTAGTTAGTGTAGAATGTATTCATCACCTGGTTCACGACAAGCGAAAGGTCGGCACCGGTTATGAGAAGATAGCAGGCCGATGCACTGAGCATGCCTATTGCTATCGGCATCTTCAAAATGAAAATCAATACGAAAACGACAAGCGTTACAACAAGGCCAAGGCTCATTTCGTCTCCTCCCCGGCGTTTGCTGCCGCTTTCATATCTGCATCGATTTTATGCTCTTGTGCATCAGGAATGATGCCCATAAGCACTTTCACATCCTCAACGCATGGCTCTATGCTGTATCCTATGACTGAGCACAGGAAATAGGCAAAAGGCAGGAATACCCACGTCAGGCTTATGCGAAGCACTGCCGTCTTCTGGAAGTTCTGGAAGATCGAGAACTTCACTGATGGAATAACCAGGCAGATGAAGGTGGCAATTATTATCACATTTCCCAAGAGTCTAAGAAGCGCCGCCACTTTGGGCTTGTAGATATCATAGAGCATTGTGAACTGCACATGCCCTTTCTTTCTCATCGTATAGCAGGCGCCTAGAATAACCGACCAGCAGAATCCAAGGACGATGACATCGTTTGTCCAGGTGAAGGGATGGTTGAATACATACCTTGAAACTACCTGAAGCACGAATGCGAGGAAAAGAAGGCAGAAAGACACCATCGGAATATAAAGCTCGATGACATCCCTAAGAAACAATAGGACTTTCTTCACGGTCTTCATTACAGGCTCCTTAAAAAAAAGGCCGAGCGGGAACAAAAGCCCGCCCAGCCATTGAACAATAGGCCTACAGGCCCTTCCCTGCGTCCTGGACTTTCTTATAAAGATCCATATCCCAGGTCTTGGAATAGTCGCTCTTCAGATACTTATCGAGAACTGCACTGCTGAATGCATCGAGGTCTGCATAGTAAACCTTCAGCCCCTCGCCCTTGAAGAAATCAATAAGCTCGGCTTCGGCTGCCAGATTGGTCTTGTCGCAGTATTCGATTCCAGCCTTAACGCCTTCCTTGATCCACTCTCTCTGCTGATCGGTCAGGGACTGCCATTTGGCTTCGTTGATGCACGGCCATACTGAATCAACAACATGGTTGGTGATCGTGATGGATTTGGTGACTTCATAGAATTTTGCATTCTTGTCGGTTGGAAGCGGGTTTTCCTGTCCGTCTACGGTCTTGGTCTGGAGAGCCATGTAAAGCTCGGAGAATGAAACCGGTGTCGGGTTGGCTCCAAGAGCTTTTCCAAGGAAGATCCACGAATCCGAGTTAGGCATTCTGAGGTTAACGCCCTTGAGGTCGGCAGGAGTTTTGATAGCTTTGTCAGCGACCATGTTCAGCTGTCTTGTTCCAAGGTACTCAGCACCGAGAACGCGGATGCCCTGCTCTTTTGCGATTCTGTCAAACACTTCCTGTCCGATTTCGCCATTCATGACTTTTGTCATGTGCTCGTAGGACTTGAACATGTAGCCTGCTGTGAACATCGATACCCATGGAGATCCATCGGTGAGCCATGGAGCAGCCGTGGCGGTCATGTCGGCCTGGCCTGACTTTACGGCAGAAACTTCCTGTTCCTGCTTGAAAAGCGATGCGGAGTCGAACGTCTTGACGATGATCTGTCCGCCTGAGAGTTCTTCAACTGTTTTCTTGAAGACCTGCATTGCACCCGCGTGAGCATCGGTCGGGACAGCGGTCATGGTATAAACCAGCTCTACCGGCTTGGCTGCACTCGTGGTTTCAGCTCCGCCCTGCGCAAATGCAGATACGAGAGCAACAGCAACGATAAGCAAAGCAATAATTACTTTTTTCATATTAACCTCTTTTTTCTGATATGACAGACACAACCTGTATACCTGTCTTACAGGTTATATGGTTGCATGGTTTTTTGAGGCTGTCAACTTTTTTTCTTTTGTTTCTGGCCAAATCCTTATGCTTCGTGATTCCGAGGAAAAAAATGATTTATCTAGTGGAGCTCAGATCAGTATCTTGAATACAATCTTGTGCACAGAGGATGTTTCAGGGCGGCACTCAAGGCATGGTTCATGAGCTTCTCCAGGAAATAAAACAACAAAGCAGCCCTTTTTCATCAGCATGCGGCAGCGTGTCTCACCATCGAAGAACTGTATGTCCTGGGATTCATCAAAGGCGCACCGCTCTTTCAGGCCTTCTGGAAAGGCCAGATCTATGAATTCTTCCCCTTCGAGAAGTATCTGCACATCGGCGAACTTATGATGGACCTCGAATCCGCTTGTCCCCTTTGCTCTGGTGGTGTACTGGCTCAGTGCATATCGGCAGCCTTGAGCCCTCATAGGATAAGAACCGCACTGTTTCGGAAAACTCATCAGAACAGATGCTGCTTCTTCAAGCTCTGGCATTTCCTTGTAATAGTCTTTCATATTGTCAATCGTGTCGAAAATCATTGCACACCCCTTCAGATACGTAAATGAAAGCACTAATTCAGCTTTTTCTCAAGCTCTGCCGGTTAATCATTCAGATCCATAGTCTCCTACCGTTCGGTCCTTGCCATGGTCTCCATAGTCAATCCATAGTCTCCTACCGTTCGGTCCTCGCCATGGTCTCCATCGAAGTAGGAAATTCTGTGAGTCAGTTTTTCAAGCAGCCAATGGGAACAACATAGACACCATCGGGACGCCTATAAGCAGTGCCTACCGAAGTCATGAGCATTAGAAATGATGGCTTGTTCACCGTCATGCTGC
>JALNXV010000221.1 GCA_023230175.1 Candidatus Cloacimonadota bacterium | reverse complement strand
CGTCGGTAGAAAACAAAACACCTTGGCTGAAATCAACTACGATTACATAAAAAAACATAATATCCCTGTAGTCAGACGTATGTCCGGCGGAGGTGCAGTTTTTCATGATTCAGGAAACTTAAATTTCTGCTTTATAATGAGAAATCAAAACAATATCGAAAACGACTTTTCAAAATATACTTTACCTATCATTGAAGTCCTACAATCATTAGGAATAAATGCTCAACTTGAAGGTCGTAATGATTTAACAATTAACGGAAAAAAATTCTCAGGTAATGCTAAATATTTTTCTAATAAAACATTATTACAACACGGAACCATTCTTTTTACCTCAAAATTATCTGATTTATCTCAAGCCCTAACTGCAGATCAAGATAAATTTAATGATAAAGCCGTCAAATCTGTACAAAGTAGAGTAACTAATATTTCAAATCATTTAAAACAAGAACTAAGTTTAGAAAGTTTTACAGATTTGCTGATTAAACACATAACTCTTACATTTAAAGATGAAAACTCCGATGAACCTGCTCAGTTTTACGAGTTTAACTCAAATGACGTTAATTGTATCAGTAAACTTGTCATTGATAAATATAATAATTGGGATTGGAATTTCGGTAATTCTCCCGAATACAACTATAATAAAAAAATAAGGACTATCGGTGGTAGCTTACAAGCAGTTATGATTGTAAAAAAAGGAATAATACAAGACTTAAAATTCTACGGAGACTTTTTTAGTAAAAAAGATATTGACAGTTTTGAAAAGTATTTTATTAATACTACACATGACCATAAATCTATACAGAATATACTAATCAAATATAAACCCGAAGATTATTTTTTTAACATAAGCAAGGATGATATACTTAATGTCTTGTTTTAAAACTGAGAAAGGATAATTTATGATTTTACCTAACTATGAATCAGGAAGTATAGTAAACCTCATCAGTTCAATTTTAAAGTATTACAATGCTCAAAAAACTCAAAGCTGGCACTATGATTATCAACCATTATCAAATTATACCCTACCTGAACATCGACGACTTGTTCTTATTGCAATAGACGGATTAGGTTTAAACTTTTTAGAAAATCTTGGTAAACATACTCAACTTTACAAACATACTAAAACTCAGTTAACCTCTGTATTTCCTTCAACAACTGCAGCCGCTTTGACTTCACTAATTACAGGACAAGCGCCACTACAACATGGCTTAACCGGCTGGTTTATGTATTTCAAAGAACTCGGAACAGCTTCTCTTCCTTTACCGTTTTCACCTCGTTTTACAGATAAGTCTTTCGATTCCTTCGATATAAATATTAACGATGTCTTCAACTTTGACACAATCTTTAAACAAATCAATAAATCTATGCTTATTGTATCTCCGGAACAAACTATCAATTCTGCCTTTTCCTACTATTGCTTCAATGACAAAGAAAAAAAAGGATATACTAATATTGATGATTGTTTTAATATAATGAAAAATCAATTATCTTCTCACCCCGAAACTGAAATAATTTACTCTTATATCCCTCACTTTGATGAAGTAGCTCATCATTATGGAATTAATTCAGCTCAAGCTGTTGATATGCTTAATTATATTGATAATCTTTATTCCGAACTCATAAATACTGATGGAGATAATGAAACACTTTTCATCATAACTGCTGACCACGGATTAATAGATACAACTCCTGATAAAATCTTAAGAATCGCAGATTACCCTGCTATACAAGAATGTCTTATACTGCCTCTTTGTGGAGAGCCTAGAGTTCCTTATTGTTACATTAGACCATCCAAAAAAGAACAATTCGAACACGCTGTCAATGACCACCTTAGCCCATTTTGCGATAGATACACCTTAAACGATGTGCTTAGTCGCCCCCTCTATGGATTAGGAAAAAGAAATCCCAAATTAGCTGACAGAATAGGCGATGAAATTCTCATTATGAAAGAAAATTATATTCTAACAGATAACATTCTTAATGAAAAAAATAAAGATTTCATCGGCTTTCACGGTGGACTAACAAAAGATGAAATGTTAGTTCCTTTAATCTCTTACCTGTCCTAATTATCTTTTTTTTATGACTCTTGAAAACTTTATTTTAACTAATCATACAAAAAAAATATTGACTACTAAACCATTATTAGGTTTTTATCTCAAATATTGAAATTTTTAAGGATTACTATTTATGTTTGAAACAAATCTGATGTATGAATTTTTACTTGTTTTTATCTTGAGTTATATTTTCGTCTATAACCTAACACCATTAATTATTAAACTAGCTTATAAAATAAATTTTGTTGATAATCCAAATGCTCGAAAAGTACATAAAAAAGCAACACCTCTCTTAGGAGGCTTAAGTGTTTTTATAGGATTCTTTGTTTTAGTTCTTTTTGAAACACTCATCAATCCATCCACTCGAACTACACTTGGAACCTATGGCTATCTATTTGGAGCGTTAATGATTATGATTGTTGGCTTAATTGATGATAAATTTGGGATGTCACCAATCATAAAAATGATATTACAATTTATAGTTTGCCTCATTTTTATTCATACTAACGGACTATACTATTTATTTGGAAACTTTTGGATATCTATACCGATAATTATCTTATGGATGACCGGACTTATGAATGCTTTTAATTTTCTCGATAATATGGATGGCATACTCGCAGGTATGTCAGGAATACTCGCCCTTTCCTTTTACGCCGTTAGCTTCCTTACTAAAACACCTGCAATGGCACCCTTAAATAACTATGTAGCATTATTAGCCCTTTCCTTTGCAGGCTCAGTATTAGGATTTTTACCGCATAACTTCAACCCTGCCAAACTTTTTCTCGGAGATGCCGGTAGTATGTTTATAGGCTATTTTCTCTCAACTATGGGAATCTTAACAGGAAAATTAGCTGTCAATACAATGCAAAATTCTATGTATTATTTATTACCTATTCTTATCTTATCTTACGCTATATTTGACATATCTCTGGTTAGTATCACAAGAAAAAGAGACGGAAGACGAGTATCACAAGGAGGAAAAGACCATTCTACTCACAGAATAGGCACAGCAATGAAATCAACCAAATTAACAGCAATAATTGTATATTTGTTAAATTCTATTATTGCCTTAACAACAATTATTGTATTAAAAATGCACTCACCAATTTTATTACTAATTTCTACACTTATTTTTGTCTTAGGTTTTCTTTTTTTTGGAAGGAAGCTTGATAAAATTCCTATTATCATACCTGAAAATCAATTAAAAAAAAAGGCATCTAATGAAATTTAAAATTCTTGGTAAAGGTTCAGGACTCCCGGAATTAAACAAAAAGCATTCCTGTGTTTACATACAAGACAATGAATTAAATTATTTACTTGATTGTGGCGAAGGCATTAGTCAATCATTTTTAGAAAATGATATAAATCAAGACTTAATTGATTTCATAGTAATTACACACTTTCATCCTGATCATATATCAGGGATATATATGCTGATTCAATTATTTTATTTAAAAAAAAGAATAAAACCTCTTGATATCTATTTACCGGAAAACATTGATACCTTTAGAAAATCTTTAGAAATGTTTTATTTGTTTTCCGACAGAATGACATATAAAATAAACTTACTTGACATTAACAAATTAACTAAGGATTATAAAGATATTTCGATTAAATCAAATGACCATTTAATAGGTTATCAAGACTTCATAGAGAAGAATCACTTAAACAATATGATGCTTTCTTATAGTATAAAAATTAAATCAAATAACAAATACTTAGTTTATACCTCAGATATCAGTACTTTGAATTATATCAAAGAATTTATTACCAATACTAATATCTGCATTGTAGATGCTATGCATCCAAGTATTCAAGAAATCAAAGAATTAAATACAATTATTAAAGAAAAGGTTATATTAACTCATTGTAATGAAAACCTATTCACTGACTTTATAAATATGGAGAAAAAATTTGAAATTGCAAATGAAAAAAAATTATACAATTTTTCTTAGTCTTTTATTATTATTACTAAGTTCCTGTCATATATCTAAATATAAAGAAATTAACAAGATACAGCAATCAGGAAACTATACTCTCAGCATTGAAGAGATTGATGAAATGCTTAAAACTGAAAAAAATGGTTACTATCAAACATTAGCTTTACAAGATCGGTCCGAAGCCTATTACCAATTAGGTCTATCGGCATTAGAAAAAGAAAATACTAACCTTGCTATACGTTTATTTTATATATCTAATACAGATAAAGCTGATGATAAGATAATCGAAGCCTATGAAAGAAGGATTACTGATTTCACTACTCACAATCAAATAGAAAATGTCTTATTAGTATATAACTACATAATTAATAACTTATATCAATCTCCAAGAGTACCGGAATATTTATATAAAAGAATGACACTCAATTTAGAACACTTTAATAATTATCCTCAAGTATGGTTTGATTTTGTTACTATAAACGATAATTTCCCAAAATGTGATTACGTTAAACCGGCGAGTGAATTAATTGATACTTTTATTATAACAAAAATTGATTCAATATTTTCTCTTAAAGATAGCACAGACGAAATTCAAGACTTAGTTGACAATCTACTATACATAAGAAAATACCCGACCTCTTATAAGGATTACATTAACCAAAAAATCTCAAATTTATATGTGTTTCATTCTGAAAGACTAATTACACAACAAAACTATGTAAAGGCAGAAGAAAACTTTAGAATAGCTCTACAATATGATAAATCTAAAGAAGATTATATTAAAAAAAGGTTACTTGATATATGCGAACTATTCATAGTTGAAGGAGATAATTATTTAAAAGATAAAGAAATTGATTTAGCCATTAGTTCATATCAAAGAAGCTTCAGTATTATACCGGATTATGACAAGGCAGCAAAAGCAATACAAAAGGCAGAACAACTGCGACAAAACATAAGTCAAGCTCAAGAACTTTATACAGAAGCTCAACAATTAATTAGAGCAAAAGAACATCAACAAGCACTAAAACTATTAAAACAAGCAAACACTCTTGATTCAAGAGAAAATTATCAAAAAGCAGTCTTTGAGATTACAAATATTATTGAAATTGAAAAAAATCCACAAGAATTTGCTTTAAAAATAATAAAAGAATACGACAACGGTAGAATCTTTAAAGCTGTTGAAACCCTAAAAGAACAATTATATGATTATTGGGGAAATGAAGTTAGAGATTCCGGATGGAGAGCAGTTAGGGCAGTTGGTTTGTATCGAATGGAAATCAGATATGACTTAATTACTCCTGATGAAAACAATTATCTTGCGTGGCAAGTAAATATGCGTGATAAACAAGTTATCCCTCTTAATAAATTAACAGAAAAATTATTGGAGCAAAAACAATGAAAAAAATATATCTCCTATGTTTAATTTTATTAATATCGTTTTCCTGTTTTGCTCAAGGATATGATATAAAAGCATTAGCAGACACTTTAAAATATGGTTGGGAAACTCCCGAAGACAGATATCAATTTCGTGATGATATGAAATTAAGAACTCATATCTTAGATGATTATAACAGTCAATTAATTAACATTCCGACTAATTTAAGTAAAAGTGCATTAATCCCAGGCTTAGGTCACTTTCAAACTAAAAACTATTTTAGAGGTCAAATCTTCTTAAGTTCTGAAATATTATTGATAGGTTCAGCATATTTTATGTTTGATAAAGCTCAAACAAAATATGACCAATATAAATCAGCAACACAAATTGATAAAATCAATGAATATTATGATGATGCCCTTTCCCATCACAAAACAGGGGTCATTATATCCGGATTAGCACTTGCTGTTTGGCTTTATAACCTATATGATACTTATTTAGTAACAAGAGAATACAATGAAAATCTTTGGTCTGAAATCAAGCAAAAAGAAATTAACCGAAGAATAATTATCCATCCCAATGGCATAACTTTAAAATTTTGAGGTATAAATGAAGAATTTTATTAAACTTACTGTTTATCTATTAATGATTATTTTTTTTGTAATAACCGGTTGTACATTAGACAGGAAAAATCCGCTTGATCCAAGAGGTAATTCTGACATAGAAGAACCAATGATCATATCAGGTTTTTCTGTAACATCAAGCAATGCATCTGTTATGCTCAGATGGGATAAGCTTGACGACATTCGAGAATACAAGGTATATCGT